>NZ_JBDPLX010000011.1:0-206110 GCF_039871815.1 Micromonospora sp. B9E7 | reverse complement strand
CCTGACCCCACCCACCCCCCCGTCCCCCCCTGACCCACGATTCTGACCCTGCCGGCGGGCGGGCGGCAGGCCGAGCCCGGCCGGGCGGGGCGGGTGGGGTCAGGTGGTGTGTTCCTTGCGGATCTGGTCGGCCAGGTGGGCGGGCATCGGGTCGTGGCGGACGAAATGACGGCGGAAGGTGCCGGTGCCGGCCGTCATCGAACGCAGTTCGACGGCGTACCGCACCAACTCGGTGGCCGGCACCTCGGCGCGGACGAGGGTACGGCCCTCGGTGTCCGGGTCGGGCTCGGTGCCGAGCACCCGGCCTCGTCGGCCGGACAGATCGCCCATCACGGTGCCCACCGAACCGTCGGGCACCCGGATGGTGACCTCGTCGATCGGCTCCAGCAGCGCCGGCTGGCCACGGTCGGCGGCGTCGCGCAGGGCCAGCGCACCGGCGGTCTGGAAGGCCGCGTCGGACGAGTCGACACTGTGCGCCTTGCCGTCGACCAGGGTCACCCGCAGGTCCACCACCGGGTGGCCGGCGACCAGGCCGCGTTCGAGCTGGGCGCGGACACCCTTCTCCACGGACGGGATGTAGTTGTGCGGCACCGCGCCGCCGACGACCCGGTCGACGAACTCGAAGCCGCTGCCCGGGGGCAGGGGCTCGACCTCGATGTCGCAGACCGCGTACTGGCCGTGGCCGCCGGACTGCTTGACGTGCCGGCCATGCCCCTTCGCGGGCACCGTCAGCGTCTCGCGCAGCGACACCTTGACCGGCTCGGTGTCCAGTTCGACGCCGCCGGCACGCAGCCGGTCGAGCACCACGTCCGCGTGTGCCTCGCCCATGCACCAGAGGACCAGCTGGTGGGTCTCCGGGTTGCGGTCCAGGCGCAGGGTGGGGTCGCCCGCGACCAGGCGGGCGAGGTTACGGGCCAGGGCGTCCTCGTCGGCGCGGCTGTGCGCGACGATCGCCACCGGCAGCAGCGGTTCCGGCATCTCCCAGGGGGCGATCAGCAGCGGGTCGGTCTTGGCCGAGATGGTGTCGCCGGTCTCGGCGCTGCCGGACTTGGTGATCGCGCAGATGTCGCCGGCCACGCAGAGCGGCACCTCGCGAAGGGTGGCGCCCAGCGGGGTGTAGATGTGCCCGACCCGCTCGTCCGCGTCGTGGTCGGGGTGCCCGCGTTCGGCCATGCCGTGACCGGAGACGTGCACGATCTGGTCGGGGCGCAGCGTGCCGGAGAAGACCCGGACCAGCGAGACCCGGCCGACGTGGCGGTCGACGGTGGTCTTGACGACCTCCGCGACGAGCGGCCCGGCCGGGTCGCAGGTCAACGGCGGACGCGGCGAGCCGTCCACGCCGGTCACCGCCGGCAACTCGTGCTCCAGCGGCGACGGGAACGCGGCGGTCAGCACCTCCAGCAGCACGTCCAACCCGACGCCGGTCTCGGCGCAGACCGGCACCACCGGGTAGAAGTGACCCCGGGCGACGGCCTTCTCCAGGTCGTCGATGAGCACCTCGTCGCTGATCTCCTCGCCGTCGAGGTAGCGGTCCATGAGGGTCTCGTCCTCGCTCTCGGCGATGATCCCCTCGATCAGCTCGTCGCGGGACTCGTCGATGGCCCGCTGGTGCTCCGGGTCGGGATCGCGGACGTCGGCGGGAAGCCCGGCGCTGTAGTCGAAGACCCGACGGGTGATCAGGCCGAGCAGACCCTCGGTGGACACGCCGTCGTCGCCGAGCATCGGCAGGTAGAGCGGCATCACGTTGTCGCCGAAGAGGCGCTGGCAGAGCGCCACCGTCTCGTCTACGTCGGCGCGGGGCTGGTCCAGTCGGGCCACCGCGACCGCGCGGGGCATGTCGACCGCCGCGCACTCCTCCCACAGGGCGACGGTGGCGGCGTCCATGCCGCCCGCCGCCGAGACGACGAAGAGCGCGGCGTCGGCGGCCCGCAGCCCGGCCCGCAGCTCGCCGACGAAGTCGGCGTACCCGGGGGTGTCCAGCAGGTTGACCTTGATGCCGTTGTGCAGCAGCGGTGCGCAGGACAGGCTGACCGAGCGCTGCTGGCGCACGGCCGCCGGGTCGTGGTCGCCAACCGTGGTGCCGTCGACCACGGAGCCGGCCCGGCCGATCGTGCCCGTCGCGGCGAGCAGGGCCTCGACCAGTGTCGTCTTGCCCGCTCCGGAGTGCCCGACGAGCACGATGTTGCGTACCCGCTCGGGGTTGGTCACCACCGGCGTGCCGCCGGTGGAACCCTTCTCCTGATTTTTCTGCGCCATCGGGCGCACCTCCCTCAGCCGGTGGTGGGTGGCGACCGCCGCGCGACGGGTAGCGGCCCGGGGCGAGTGCGCGGCGATATCCTCCGGTGGTCTGCTGCACAGCGGGAACGGGACGTGTGGACGGGTGAGCTGGCTCACCTCCTGGCTCGATCTCACACCCGTTGCCGGGTAGGCACAAGCCTCTCGCAGGCGGGTCGACGGGACCGGCCGTATCGGCGGAGCTGGGCGGACCGTTATCGTGGGGACCGCCATGGCGAAGATCTTCCAAGTGTCGGCCCGCGCGGGGATGACCCGCGTCGTCGAGCCGATTGCCCGTGCCCTCCTGCGTGCGGGCGTCACCCCCAATGCCGTAACCGTCGCGGGCACCGTTGGTGTGCTCGTCGGTGCTCTCGGCTTCGGTGCTCGCGGCCATCTGGTCGCGGGCGCGTTGATCGTCACCCTGTTCGCGCTGACCGACCTGCTCGACGGGACGATGGCCCGGATGAGCGGTGGCTCCACCAGGTTCGGCGCGTTCCTCGATTCGAGCATGGACCGGGTCGCCGACAGCGCCGTCTTCGGCGCGGTCGCATACTGGCTGGCCACCCAGGGCAACTACTCCGGGGTGGCCGCCGCGCTGGTCTGTCTGGCCGCCGGCAGCCTGGTCTCCTACGTGAAGGCCCGCGCCGAGGGGCTCGGCATGACCTGCAACGTGGGCATCGCCGAGCGCACCGAGCGGCTGCTGATCGTCGGGGTCGGTGGAATCCTCACCGGCCTGAACGTGAAGCCGGCGCTGGAGATCGCGCTCTGGCTGCTCGCCGCGGTGTCGATCTTCACGGTGGGGCAGCGGATGGCGCACGTCTACCGCCAGGCCCAGCAGCTCCAGCCGGACGGCCAGGCGTGAGCGGCGTGGTGGCGACCCGGCGCCGGACGACCGGCGGCCGGGCCGCGTGAACCTCACCGAGCTCGGCTACATCGCCGGCTGGCGGGTGGTCCGCGCGTTACCCCGGCCGCTGGTGGCGGCGGCGTTCCAGGCGGGCGCGGACCGCGCCCACCGTCGCGGCGGCGGGGGTACGGCTCGACTGCGCGCGAACCTGCGCCGGGTGGTCGGCCCGGAGCTGCCCGAGGCCGAGCTGGACGAGCTCGTCAAGCGCGGGCTCCGCTCCTACGCCCGGTACTGGATGGAGGCGTTCCGGCTGCCGTCGTCGAGCCGGACGCAGATCCTGTCCGGCTTCCGGCTCGACGGTGCCGAGCTGCTCGCCGCCGACGTGGCCGCCGGCCGGGGCGCCGTGGTGGCGTTGCCGCACGCCGGCAACTGGGACGCCGCGGGTTCCTGGGTGGCGGCCACCGGTTGGCCGATCACCACCGTCATGGAGCGGCTCAAGCCGGAGGGCGTGTACAAGCGTTTCCTGGCCTTCCGGGCGGGCCTGGGGATGGAGATCCTGCCGACCCACGGCGGGCCGCGTCCGGCGTTCGACGTGCTGCTGGACCGGTTACGCGCCGGTGCGGTGGTGCCGCTGCTGGCCGACCGGGACCTCTCCGCCCGTGGTGTGAAGGTGGACTTCTTCGGCGGGAAGACCCGGATGCCCGCCGGGCCGGCGCTGCTCGCGTTGCACACCGGAGCGCCGCTCTACGTGGCCTCGATGTGGTACGAACCGGACGCGGCCTGCGCGTCGCTCGCCGGGCCGCTGCCGGTGCCGGGGCCCGAGGTGGGGCCCCTGGACCAGCGGGTCCGGTCGCTGACCCAGCTGATCGCCGACCGTCTGGCGGCGGGTATCGCCCGGCATCCGGAAGACTGGCACATGTTGCAGCGGATGTGGCTGGACCAGCGGGGGGCGGGGGACGGCACGGTGCCGCCCTCGTCGGCCTCCGGTCAGGCCTGAGGAGTGGTGGGCACGGTGAGCGTGCGGAACGCAGCGCAGCGGAGCCCCGCGGTCGTGAGCGAGGTGGGCACGGTGGGATGGTGTCCCACGATCACGGACAGGGGGCGCTGACGCATGCGGATCGGCATCGTGTGCCCGTACTCCTTCGACGTTCCCGGTGGTGTGCAGAACCACGTGATGGACCTCGCCGAGGCGTTGATCGCGCTCGGCCACGAGGTCAGCGTGCTCGCCCCGGCCGACGAGGATTCGCCGTTGCCGGCGTACGTGGTGTCCGCCGGCCGTGCCGTGCCGCTGCCGTACAACGGCTCGGTGGCCCGGATCGCGTTCGGCCCGGTCTCGACCGCCCGGGTCCGGCGGTGGATCACCAACGGTGACTTCGACGTGTTGCACGTGCACGAGCCGCTCACGCTGAGCCTGTCGCTGCTGGCCGTGCTCTCCGCCCGTGGTCCGGTGGTGGCCACGTTCCACACCGCGATGACCCGTTCCCGGGTGTTGGCGGCGGCGCAGGGTGTGCTCCAGATCGTGTTGGAACGGATCACCGCCCGGATCGCGGTCAGCGCGCTGGCCCGCAAGGTGCAGGTGGAGCACATGGACGGCGGCGCGGTGGAGATCCCCAACGGGGTGGCGGTGGCCAAGTTCGCCGACGCCGAGCCGTTGCCGGGCTGGCCGGGGGAGTGCGCCCCGGGCACCGGCGGCACGCTGGGCTTCCTGGGCCGGTTCACCGAGGCTCGCAAGGGCTTCCCGGTGCTGCGCGACGCGTTCGTGGCGCTGGCCGCCACCAGGCCGGGGCTACGGCTGCTCGTCGCCGGCCCGGGTGATCCCGACGACCTGTACGACCAGTTCCCGGCCGACCTGCACGAGCGCGTCACGTTCCTCGGCCTGGTCACCGAACCGGACAAGGCGCGCATGCTGCGTAGTGTGCACCTCTACGTCGCACCGAACACCGGGGGCGAGTCGTTCGGCATGATCCTCACCGAGGCCCTGGCCGCGGGTACGACAGTTGTCGCCAGTGACCTGGACGCGTTTCGGCGGGTGCTCGACGGTGGGCGCGCCGGTCGGCTCTTTCCCACCGGCGACCCGGTGGGGCTGCGCGACGCGGTGACCGAACTGTTGGACGATCCCGGCGCGCGGGCCACGCTGACCGCCTGCGGGGATCAGGTCGTGGCGAATTTCGACTGGCCGATGGTTGCTCGCCGTGTTCTGGAGGTATACGCAGCGGCGATCGAGGCAACTGACGGACGGGTCATCGACCAGGAATGGGTGGGGCTGGGCTGACCGGTGTGACGGACGGTGTGGTGGTGACGGGTCTCCCGGCGTGACCGCACCCACTCGGAGCTGAAACGGAGCAGCACTACGATGCCGCACATGTGGTGGGTGGTGGCCGCGAGCGTGGTCGTGGGGCTGGTCGCGGCGTACCTCATCTGGACGGCCGGTCGGGTCGAGAGGTTGCAGGGCCGCGCGGAACTGGCGGCGCGGGCCCTCGACGCCCACCTGCTGCGCCGGGCCGCCGCCGCCGCGGTGCTGGCCGAGCGGCGCTTCGGTGTCGAGCTGTACGCGGCGGCCCGGATCGCCCTGGACGCCGGCCCGGACGAGCGTGAGGCGGCGGAGAACGACCTGACCCGGCAGTTGCGGACCGTCCAGTTGGATCCGGACGATCCGGACTGCGGGGCGGTCATCGCGGCCAGTCGCCGGCTGGCGCTGTCCCGCCAGGTGCACACGGACCTGGTCCGGGACGCCCGCTCGGCGCGCAGCCGGCCGCTGGTGCGGTTGTTGCGGATGGGACGGGGCCGGGAGTGGCCGCGCTACTTCGACATCGACGACCCGACCCTGACGGTGCCCGCGGACGTCCCCGCCACCTGACCGGGTCGCGCGCGAGCCGGTGATCAGTGCCACAGGGCAGGCCACCGGGGGTCTGATTGGCTGTCGGCGCGGCGTTGACCCGCGCGTAGCATTTTTGGTGTCACCCCCCAGAGTCCGTCCAAGGAGCGATGACCCGTGCCCGAAAACACCGCCTCGAACACCGGTACCGCCCCCGTCGTCGGCTCGGCCCGCGTGAAGCGCGGCATGGCCGAGATGCTGAAGGGCGGCGTGATCATGGACGTGGTCAACGCCGAGCAGGCCAAGATCGCCGAAGACGCCGGCGCCGTCGCGGTGATGGCCCTGGAGCGGGTGCCCGCCGACATCCGCGCGCAGGGCGGGGTGTCCCGGATGAGCGACCCCGACATGATCGACGGGATCATCGAGGCGGTCTCCATCCCGGTGATGGCCAAGGCTCGCATCGGTCACTTCGTCGAGGCGCGGATCCTCCAGTCGCTCGGCGTCGACTACGTCGACGAGTCCGAGGTGCTGACCCCGGCCGACTACGCGAACCACATCGACAAGTGGGCGTTCACCGTGCCCTTCGTCTGCGGCGCGACCAACCTGGGCGAGGCGCTGCGCCGGATCACCGAGGGCGCGGCCATGATCCGCTCCAAGGGTGAGGCCGGCACCGGTGACGTCTCCAACGCCACCACCCACATGCGGAAGATCCGTCAGGAGATCGCCCGGCTGTCCTCGCTGCCGGCCGACGAGCTGTACGTCGCGGCCAAGGAGTTGCAGGCCCCGTACGAGTTGGTCAAGGAGGTCGCCGAGAGCGGCAAGCTGCCGGTGGTGCTGTTCACCGCCGGCGGGATCGCCACTCCGGCCGACGCGGCGATGATGATGCAGCTCGGCGCGGAGGGCGTCTTCGTCGGCTCCGGCATCTTCAAGGCCGGCAACCCGGCCCAGCGGGCCGCCGCGATCGTCAAGGCCACCACCTTCCACGACGACCCGGACGTGCTGGCCAAGGTCTCCCGCGGTCTCGGCGAGGCGATGGTCGGCATCAACGTCGACGAGATCCCGCAGCCGCACCGCCTGGCCGAGCGCGGTTGGTGAGCGCGCGCAGAGTGAGCCGGGAAGGAACGGTGCGAACGTGACGGCACCCGTGATCGGTGTTCTCGCGCTCCAGGGGGACGTCCGCGAGCACGTGGCGGCGCTGGCCGCGGCGGGTGCGGACGCCCGCCCGGTGCGTCGTCCGGCGGAGCTGGACGCGGTCGACGGCCTGGTCGTCCCCGGGGGCGAGTCCACCACCATCAGCAAGCTCACCGACATCTTCGAGATGCGCGAACCGATCGACAAGCGGATCGCCGACGGCATGCCGGTCTACGGGTCCTGCGCCGGCATGATCATGCTTGCCACGGCGGTGCTGGACGGCCGACCCGACCAGCGGGGCTTCGCCGGCATCGACATGACCGTGCGGCGCAACGCGTTCGGTCGGCAGGTCGACTCGTTCGAGGCCCCGGTGGAGATCACCGGGGTGCCGGGGGCGCCGTTCCACGCGGTGTTCATCCGCGCGCCCTGGGTCGAACGGGTCGGTGCCGGTGTCCAGGTCATCGGCACGGTGACCGGTGGCCCGGCCGCCGACCGGATCGTGGCGGTCCGGCAGGGCAACCTGCTGGCCACCTCGTTCCACCCGGAGTTGACCGGTGACCTGCGCGTGCACGCGTACTTCGTGGACCTGGTGCGGGCCGCCTCCTGACGGCGTGACCCGTCGCTCAGCCGGCGACCGCGCGCAGTTGTCCCGGGCGGCGGCCGGCCAGCTGGTCGAGCGCGTTCGCCGTGGCGGCGTCGGCAGGCAACTGCACCACCAGGCGCTGCGGGTCGGCCACGGTCAGCTCCAGAGTCTCCACGTTGAGGCGCAACAGCCCCACCGCCGGATGGCGGACCGTCAGCAGGCCGGTACGCGCCGCGGTGACCGGTCGCCGCCGCCAACGGTCGACGAACGGCGCGCCCACCGTACGGGCCAGTCGCTCGGCGAAGGCGTCGCTGGCCGGATCACCCCGGCGCAGCAGGTGCAGCTCCGCGACCTGCTGGTCGGCCAGCGCCGACCACTGCGGATAGTGCGCACGGGCCCGCTCGTCGGTCAGCACGAACCAGACCAGGTTCGGCCGCGACCCGTCCAGCAGGCCGAGCGGGCGGGCGAGCGCCTCGAACGGCTCGTTCCAGGCCAGCACGTCGCCGAGCCGGTTGAGCACGTACGCCGGGGTGTCGCGCAGCGCGTCGAGCATCGCGCGGACCGTGGGCCGGACGGTGCGGGATACCGTCGGCCGGTCGCCCGAGCAGAGCTGTCGGGCGTGCTGAGCCGAGGCGAGTTGCCGCAGGTGTTCCCGGTCGGCGCTGTCCAGGCGCAGCGCGTCGGCAAGCGCGGCGAGGATCTCCGGCGATGGCCGGGTGTCGCGGCCCTGCTCCAGTCGGGTCAGGTATTCCACGCTGACCTGCGCCAACGTCGCCAGCTCGGCCCGCCGCAGCCCGGGGGTGCGCCGGCGGGGGCCGTCGGGGAGGCCGACCTCGGCCGGCCGCCGGGCCTCGCGGCGACTGCGCAGGAAGGCACCCAGCTCTCCGTCCATCACCGAGCCAGTCTGGCAGTCGGCGTCGGCCGGTGGGTGGCCCTGGCAGGGCCATCCTCGCGGCGGTCTCCCCCCACCGCCGCGCGGCTCCCAGGATCGGGGCATGAGAAACGCACAGAGCACAGGACCGCTGCGGATCGGTGTGATCGTGGGCAGCACCCGCCCGGGCCGGCGCGGCGCGGCGGTCGCCCACTGGGTCATGGAGGTGGCCGGGCGGCACGAGGCGGTACGCGCCGGGGACGCCGTCTTCACGCTGGTGGACCTCGCCGAGCAGGCGTTACCACTGCTGGACGAGCCGGTGCCGGCGCTGTTCGGCGACTACCGGCAGCCGCACACCCGGCGTTGGGCGGATGTGGTGGACGACTGCGACGCCTTCGTCTTCGTCACCCCGGACTACAACCGGTCGATACCGGCAGCGCTGAAGAACGGCATCGACTTCCTGTACGCGGAGTGGACCGACAAGGTGGCCGGGGTACTGAGCTACGGCGTGCAGGGTGGCACCCGGGCCGCCGATCACCTGCGGACGATTCTGACCGAGGTGCGGACGGTGGTGGTGCCGACCGGAGTGGCGCTGTCGATCTTCACCGATTTCGACTTCACCGGGGCCGACCCTGGTGACCGGACCGCCGGCCGCTTCGCCCCGGTCGACGGCCGGGAGGCGGAGCTGTCCACGATGCTCGCCGAGGTCGTGGCCTGGTCGCGGGTGCTGCGTCCGGCGGATCGTGCGCTCACGGGGTCGTAATCGCGGATTTCGTCCCGTCTGCCCCGGTCTGGGGGGACGGGGCGGAGCCGCCGCGCGCGGTGCATGACAGCGACCCGGTGGACGTCGGTAGGATTGCGGAGATTCGGCAGGGCCATCTGCCCGCCACGGCTTCCGCCAGAGCTGACCGGCACCTCCGCGTGCGCCGGCGGGAGTGGGGCGTGAGCGGTGCGGTCGATGCAGACGGCGGGTAGCAACGGAGGTAGAAGATGTCCGGCCACTCAAAGTGGGCGACGACCAAGCACAAGAAGGCCGTCATCGACGCCAAGCGCGGCAAGATGTTCGCCAAGCTGATCAAGAACGTCGAGGTGGCCGCGCGGACCGGCGGCGGCGACCCCTCCGGTAACCCGACTCTCTTCGACGCGATCCAGAAGGCGAAGAAGAGCTCGGTGCCGAACGACAACATCGATCGCGCCGTCAAGCGCGGCTCCGGCCTGGAGGCCGGCGGCGCCGACTGGCAGACGATCATGTATGAGGGGTACGGCCCGAACGGCGTGGCGATGCTGATCGAGTGCCTCACCGACAACCGCAACCGGGCGGCGACCGAGGTGCGTACCGCGCTGACCCGCAACGGCGGTTCGCTGGCCGACGCCGGCTCGGTGTCGTACATGTTCTCCCGCAAGGGCGTCGTGATCGTCCCCAAGGAGGGCACCAGCGAGGACGACGTGATGATGGCCGTCCTCGACGCCGGCGCGGAGGAGGTCAACGACCTCGGTGAGGCGTACGAGGTGGTGTCCGAGCCGACCGACCTGATCGCGGTCCGCACCGCCCTGCAGGACGCCGGCATCGAGTACGAGTCGGCCGAGTCCTCCCTCATCCCCAGCATGAACGTCCCGCTGGACGAGGAGGGCGCGCGCAAGATCTTCAAGCTGATCGACGTGCTGGAAGACTGCGACGACGTGCAGAACGTCTACGCGAACTTCGACGTCTCCGACGACGTGATGGCGGCCGTCGACGCCTGAGGGCGGTGGCCCCTCCGGCCCGACCGGGACGTGCGGTTGGTGCCGTACCCCCGCCTGGTGATCGACTCGGTGTCACCGATGTCGGGGCGTCCCGTGCCAGGGGATGTCCCGACATCGGCAGGACCGGGTCGATCATGCCGTCGGCAGGTCCCGGTGGCGGCGAGCGCGAAGGTGGGGGAATGGTGGCGGACCGGTTCGAGCCCGGCGACACGGTGGTGCGGCGTGAGGTGCTGCGCGGCGAGGTGTGGTTCGCCTGCCCGACGATCTGCGTCGAGGACTCGCCCGACCTGCTCGCGCTCTACCTCCCGCCGGGGGCCGAGTTCGGCTTCCCGGAGGCCGGCGTCTTCCCGTGCGGGAGGCACCCGTGGGAGACCGCCGGGCACCGCTCCTGGTCGGGGCACGGCAAGCTGATGCTGCAACGCCCTGGTGAGGCGCACTCGATCGACGTGTTCTGGACGGGCCCGGGTCGCGACTTCGCCGGCTGGTACTTCAACCTCCAGGACCCGGTGCGGCGTACGCCGATCGGGGTGGACACCCTCGACCACGAGTTGGACCTGTGGTGGGGTGCGGACGCCGACCGGTACGTCTGGAAGGACGTGGAGTTGTTCGCCCAGCGCCTCGTCGAGGGGCGCTACCCCGGCATGGGTGACGCGATCCAGGCCGAGGGGGATCGGATCGCCGCGCTGCTCGACGCCGGTGAGCGTTGGTGGAATCCGGCGTGGGCGCAGTGGCAGCCCGACCCGGCCTGGTCCGCGCCTCCGTTGCCGGCCGGCTGGGACCGGGTGCCGCCCGCCCGCTGAGCGGCCGGCCGCCCACCCGGGGTCAGCCGCCCGGCAGCGGGTCGACCAGGAACACCTGGTCCGCGCCGTTGGTGCACGGCTCGACCAGTGCCTCGGCCGACACCTCGGTGTCGTCGTCGCGCAGGCCGACGCACAGGTCGCTGCGGGCCGGTCGGATGCGGTACGAGGTCGGTGTGGATCCGGTCGGCTCGAAGCGGAACAGTTGCGACCAGTTGGTCGCACTGCACTGCCCCCAGGGTTCGAGCAGGTTGCGACCCGGATCCTCGCCGCGAACGGTGAGGCAGCCCGGCCCGTGCGCCGGGTGGTTCCACTTGATGAAGTACACCCCGTCAGACACCGGCTCCAGGTAGGTGTCCGGTGGGGTGGCCTCCGCGCAGGGGCGCTGGACCGCCACCTCGGGCTTGTACTGGCCGGTGCGATCCCGCCCCTCGGTGACACAGAGCTGCGGAGTGCGGGCGGGCCGGATCTGGCTCAGCCGTGCGTGGGGAGCGATCGTCGGGCTGGCACTGGCGTCCGGTGTGGCCGACGGACCGGCGCTCGCCGAGGTGGTCGGCTCGCCGAGCGGTGTCGTTCGCTGCTTGTCGTCGGGTCGCTGGATCCAGACACCAACGCCGAGTGCGGCCAGCAGGGTGCCGACGAGGGGCAGTGTCAGCGGCATGGGCCGCGCGAACCACCGCGACCGGGCCGCGGTCGCGCGCCCTGCCACCGCCTCCGGCACCGTGCCGTCGACGGACGGGCCGTCGGGCATCGGGTGGTCGGGCACCGGGTGGTCGGGCACCGGGCCGTCGGGCACCGGGTGGTCGGCGGTCGGGTGGTCGGGCGTGGGTGACGCCGGGGCGTAGGCACCCACCGCGAGGCGGTGCCGCGCCCGTAGCCACGCCTCGACCTGATCCCCGGCCCCGCAGGCCCGGACGAAGGCGGCCACCACCTCCGGTCGCGGCAGGGTGTTCCGGCGGACGACGTCGGCCGCGGTGCTACGGGCCAGCACGTCGCCGGCCGCCGCCGCGCGTTGCTCCAACTGGCGGTACGTGAGCCGCGACCGGTCCTTGAGTTGGCGTAGCAGGTCGACGAACTCGGCCGGATCGGCCGCCTCGTCCGGTCGTAGCTCCCCCGTGGACATCGCCCGATTCTGCAGACCGTGCGGCCTCCGGGGCAAGCCGGTGTCCAGCGACTGTCCGAGATGGTCGGACAAAACCCGGACAGGTGGCCCTGAGCTGCGCGGACACCGCATCGCGACGGCCAGGCCGTTGTTCCCGCCGACTGCCTTCTCTAGCGTCCTTCTCGATGGCCGCGCC
Organism: Micromonospora sp. B9E7; assembly: GCF_039871815.1. Classification (NCBI taxonomy): domain Bacteria; kingdom Bacillati; phylum Actinomycetota; class Actinomycetes; order Micromonosporales; family Micromonosporaceae; genus Micromonospora; species Micromonospora sp. B9E7. The sequence continues at coordinate 193,754 of NZ_JBDPLX010000011.1, read as the reverse complement.
GCTGACGGCGTACGGCCCACGGGCTCGGACCGGCAGCGGTCCGGGCCTGACGACATCAACGACCTGGGGAGATTCGATGGATGACGCTGCCCTGGATCCGGTGCGACAGGCGGCCACGGCGGGGGAGTACGTCGCGTTGCTCCGAGACGCGCGTCGACGTTCCGGACTGACCTACCGGGAAATCTCCCGCCGTGCCTCGGCGACCGGACACTGGCTTCCGGCGAGCACCCTCGCCACGATGCTGGGGCGGAGCACCCTGCCCCGGGAACGTACCGTCGTGGCGTTGCTGGCGGCTTGCGGTACGCCGGCGGGCGAGGTCGAGCGGTGGTTGACAGTGCGACGCGACATCGAGGCACACCTCAGCGAGCGGGACCACTGGGCGGGTCAGGACAGGCGGACCACCCCGGCACCGCCCGCCGACCTGGCCCCGCCCGCAGGACCGGCCCCACCGGTCGAGCTGGCCCCGCCCGCCGATCTGGCCCCGCCCGTCGGCCCGGTCCCGCCGGAACTGGTGCCACCGGACGTGCCCCGACCGGCGCGTCGACGCCTTCGGCTGGCGGTGCTCGCGCTGGTCGGCGTGCTGACGGTCGGCGCGGTCGGGGTGCTGCTACCGCGCGTCACCCCCAGCCCGGACGAGGCCCCGACCGACGGCTGCCCGACGGTCCTGCGCCAGGGCATGTACGGCCCCTGTGTGCTGGGTCTTCAGGAGCGGCTGGTGGCGGGCGGACTGTTTGTGCCGGTGGACGGCTGGTTCGGCCCGGACACCACCAGTCGGCTGATCGCCTTCCAGGCCCTCGGGGGCCTGCCGGTCAGCGGCACCGCCGACGGACAGGTGCTCGACGAGCTCGCGGATGATCCGGTGGTGGCGGCCCGATGGCCGGAGGACCGGGTCGGCAAGTACCTGCGGGGGGCGTTCCCGGAGGATCCGGCCGGAGCGGTGCAGGTGGCGCGGTGCCTGTCCGGGCTCGACCCGTACCGGGTGGAGATCGCCGCCGACGGGTCACGGCGCTGGGGGGTGTTCCAGTTCAGCGACATGGAGTTGTCCCGCCTCGGCGTCGACCGTCGGACCGCACTGGACCCGGTGTGGAACATCCGGGCCGCACGGGACGTGTGGTCGCGTACCGGCAGCTTCGAACGCTGGGACTGCGCTCCGCTGCCGTGAAAGAGGTGTGCTGCTCCCCGCCCGACCCCGTGGACCGGACGGGGAGCAGCCCCCGGCGCTATACCGACTGACGACTCACGGTCGCAGGCGGTTGGCGTAGACGTACGCGCCCACGGAACGTCCGGTGGCGAGTCCGGCCTCCGCGTCGAACCGGTAGTGCACGCCGAGGTAGATCCGGCTCAGCGCGTTCTCCCTGGCGGCGTGGTCGAAGCCGGTCATGTGCCGGACCACGCTCGGGGCGTGCGGGTCGTCGGTGGTGGCGTCGAACGCGATCGCATCGGTGCCGAAGAATCCCTTCAGCACCGCCGCCCAGGCCCCCGCGAAGGTGGCATGCCCGGAGACGTAGGCCGGGAACGCCGGCGAGAACGACACGCCGTTCGTGTCCTGTGACAGCGGCTCCCAGCCGTTGCCGATGGCGCTCTCTGGTCGCCACAGGTCGATTCCGGTCAGGTACTTGGCATCCCAGGCGGCGATGGCGGCGTCGGCGAGCGCCAGGGCGACCAGGCCGAAGAGCCGGGCGTTGGCCAGGATGCCGAGGTTCCGCTGCTTCGCCACGATCTGGGTGTGCGCGAAGAGCTGACCCGGTGGCCGGTAGGTCGTCGGCAGGTCGTTGGCCCAGAAGAAGGCGATCTGCGTCTGCTCGGGGGTGCGCAGCGACAACGACCGGCCGCCCAGGTTCCGGACCTCCTCGACCTGTTCGCGGTACTCGTCCTTTTCGAGCAGGTCCTTGTAGTCGCGGGCGTCGGCCGGTAGGCCGGGCCGGAACTGGTTTCCCGAGGTCAGCGCGAACGGAGGGACGAGACCCCACTTCGGGGTGACGGCCGGCTTCTCGTCGGTCGGCCGCCAGGAACCGTCGACGCCGTCCAACTGGTACCCCCCGGTGTCGCCGGAGCCGTCGTCGGCGCGGGCCTGGAGGTTGGCGGCGGCGGCTGCGGCGCCAACCGTCTCACCACGCGCGACCTCCGCGCTGTTCACGCCGGACGGCCGGCGCGTGGTGGCGGTCCCGTAGGCGTTGTCGAAGACCGGGCGCCGACTCGGGAAGAGGGCCGCCAACACGTCGTACGCGGCCTTGTCGATGGCCGCGTGCAGGGACGGTGCCACGACGTTGTCCAACGTGCCCGGATAACTGACCGGCACGCGTACCCGGTAGGGGTTGCCGACGCCGGTGACCGAGACGGCGGCGTCGTGCGTCGCCGCGTGCAGGATGGCCGCCTGGCGTGACAGGGTCGTCGGTGGCAGTTCCATCCCCTTGAAGGCGTCCAGCATGACGCCGTTCCAGTACAGGATCGGGTCGGTGGCCGGGTCGACGGCCAGCGGGGTGAGCGAGATGTTGTCCAACCGGACCGTCGAGGCGGCCTGGCCGCCGAAGTGGAACAGGAGCCCCGCCCTCGGGTCGGTGAACGGGGACGCGAAGTCGAAGGTGAACCGGCGCATCGTCGAGGTGAGCGCGACGTCCTGGTCGACGGCGGAGGTGAAGGGCGTGTCCGCCCGGGAGACCGAGACGCGCAGGGAGCGGCTGACGTCGGCGGTGGCGTCGAACTGCAACCGGTACCGTTGCGCCGCCGTCACGCCGAACTCGAAGTGGCCGACCATGTCCTCCCAGACGGGCTTGTCGGCCGTCGCGCTGGTGCGGACGCGGAGTTGCCCGGCGTTGACAGTCGTGCTGGTCGAGGCGAGCCGGGTCCACCAGGGCTGGGTGCTGCCGTTGTCGAACGTGCCGTTGAGGATGAGGTCGCCCGAGGCGGCGGCGGACGGCGAGGGTCGGACGAGGGCGGCGAGGGTGCTGGCGAGGACGATCGCGAGCACCGCGCTGAGGAGGCGACGGAGTTGCCGTGGGTTGATCGGTGGGGACATCGAGAGCCTTTCCGGTCCGGAAACCGGCGACGACCACGTCGTTGCCGTGAGGATCGGCTCACGGTAGGAGTGTTCGCGCTGTTCACGGCCACCGAACAGCGCTCGGATCGGTGCCGTACGGCAGCGGGCGCCGGCGTCCGACCAGGACACCGGCGCCCGCGCGCGAACCGTCGGCTCAGCCGATCGTCTCCCGCTCCCGCCACGCGGTACGCAGGGAGGTCCGGCCGTTGGTGCGCAGGAGCGACCCCTCGTACACCCGGGCACCGGCGGCCAGGAACGCACCGGCGGCGAGCACCAGGATGACCAGCGAGACGAACGGTTCCCACCCGGCCGCGTCGCCGGTGAACAGCCGCAGCGGCATGGCCGTGGGCGACGAGAACGGCAGGTAGGACAGCACCCGCATCGCGGTGTCGTTGTCGTTGAAGAAGATCACCGCGAAGAACGGCAGCATGACGGCGAGTTGCACCGGCGTCGACACGGCGGCGATGTCCTCCTGCCGGTTGGCCAGGGCACCCGCCGCCGCCCACATCGCGGCGAGCAGCACGAAACCGATCACGAAGAACGGCACGAACCAGCCGATCGCCGGGGCGAGCAGGGTGAGCAGACCTCCGCTGTCGCCCATCTGGAGCCCGATCACCGCCACCACCGCGATCAACGCGATCTGCGCGAACGCCAGGACGGCGCCGGCCACCACCTTTCCGGCCAGCAGGGCACGGACCGGCACGGCGGCGACCAGGATCTCCACGATCCGGGTCTGCTTCTCCTCGATGACGCTCTGCGCGATCTGCACACCGAACGTCTGCGAGGTGAGGAAGAAGACGAACGCGAAGACGAAGGGCACCAGGAACGCCACCACGGGGTCGACCGCGTCCGGGTCGAGCAGGCGCACCGTCGGCTGGCTGCTCAGGGCCCGCACCACGTCGTCGGGGGCGTCGTCCATGGCCAGGACGGCCGGTCCGGAGACCACGGCGGCGTCCACGTCGTCGTCGCGGACGGCCTGCTCGGCGGCCCGGTCGTCGGGGACCACCCGGACCTCCAGGCCGGCGGCGCGCAGCGGACCGGCCGCGCTCTCGGTCACCGCGACGGTGGACGGCCCGCCGGAGAGCAGCGGCGGCAGGATGGTGCCGGCCGCGGCGATCAGCAGGAAGAACAGCGTGCCGAACAGGAAGGTGCGGTCGCGGAGCTTGACCCGGATCTCGCGTTCGGCGACCAGCCGGGTGGCCTGGGTGACGTTCACTGGGTGACCTCTCGGAAGATCTCGGTGAGCGAGGGGCTGACCGGGCGGAAGGCGCGGACCGGGCCGCGGGCGAGGGCCGCCTGCAACACCTGTTGTTCGTCGGCGCCGGCGGGCAGGTCGAAGACCACTCGCGGGCCGTCCAACTCGACCAGGGTCACCCCGGGGTGGTCGCGTACCCAGCCGGCGTCGCTCGCCACCACCAACTCGTAGCGGGGAACGGTGTACGAGTCGCGCAGTTGCTGGCGGCTGCCGGCGGCCCGGATCACCCCGGCTCCGATGATCACCAGGTCGTCGCAGAGGCGCTCCACGACGTCGAGCTGGTGGCTGGAGAAGAGCACCGGCGCTCCGGCCGAGGCCCGCTCCCGCAGCACGGTGACGACGGTGTCGACGGCCAGCGGGTCGAGGCCGGAGAACGGCTCGTCGAGCACCAGCACCTCCGGGTCGTGCACCAGCGCGGCGGCGATCTGCGCGCGTTGCTGATTGCCCAGCGACAGCGTCTCCAGCAGGTCGTCGCCGCGTTCACCGAGCCCGACCCGTTCCAGCAGCGCGTCGGTGGAACGCCGCGCCGCGGTGGCGTCCATGCCGTGCAGTCGGCCGAGGTAGGTCACCTGCTCGCGGGTGCTCATCTTCGGGTAGAGGCCCCGTTCCTCCGGCATGTAACCGAAGCGCCGGCGGTCCTGCCGGGTCAGCTTCGTGCCACCCCAGCTCACCTCGCCGGCGTCGGGTGAGAGCACACCCAGGATGATCCGCATGGTGGTGGTCTTGCCGGCGCCGTTGGCGCCCACGAAGCCGGTCATCCGGCCGGCGGCCACCTCGAAGGACACGTTGTTGAGCACCTGCCGGTCGCCGAAACTGCGGTCGACGCCGTCGAGGCGGAGCGTTCTGGTCACGGACCCACGCTAGATCGAACACGCCGGTCCGCCGTCCGTCCGACGGCTGAGCGGGTGGGTCCGCCTCGCGGCGGACACCTGTCACCCGCCGGGTCGGACCACCCCGTTCTCGTAGGCGAACACCACCGCCTGCACCCGGTCGCGCAGGCCGAGTTTGGCCAGTACCCGGCTCACGTGCGTCTTCACCGTCGCCTCGCCCAGGTGGATGGTCGCGGCGATCTCCGCGTTGCTCGATCCGGCGGCGAGCAGCACCAGCACCTCACGTTCCCGCGGAGTCAGCTCGGCCAGCGCGGCGTCGGCGTCCGGGCCCCGGTGGGCGGTGCCCGTCGGGTCACCGGGACGGGCGAACGTGGAGATCACCCGGCGGGTGATCTCCGGGGCGAGCAGGCCGTCGCCCCTGGCCAGCACGCGGATCGCCTCGACCAGTTCCTCGGGCGTGCCGTTCTTGAGCAGGAAGCCACTGGCCCCGGCCCGCAGCGCGGCGAACAGGTAGTCGTCGCGGTCGAACGTCGTGAGGATCAGCACCGCGGGCGCACCGGGCCCGTCGGCGGTGATCCGCCGGGTGGCCTCCAGGCCGTCCATCCCGGGCATTTCCACGTCCATGAGTACGACGTCGGGGCTGGTGGCCCGGGTCATGCTGACGGCCCGCTCGCCGTCGGCGGCCTCGCCGACCACCTCGATGTCGTCCTCCACCTCCAGGATCACCCGGAAGCCGGTACGGACGAGGTGCTGGTCGTCGGCGAGAAGGACCCGGACCGTCTGACCGGCGGCGCTCACGCCCTGCCCTCCCCGTCGGCGACCAGGTGCTGCTCGTCGCTCGGCGTGCGCTGCGCGCCGGCCGTCGTACCCCCGGAGACCGCCAGCGGGAAGCGGGCGCGTACCCGCCAACCGCCACCGGCGCGCGGCCCGGCCTCCAGGTCGCCGTCGTGGGCGGTGACCCGTTCGCGCATCCCGATCAGCCCCAGACCCAGGGTGTTGGTCCGGCCGCCGGCCCGTCCGTCGTCGGTCACGTCGACCTCCACCTCCCTGGCCAGGTACCGGACCCGTACGTCCAACAGGTCCGCTCCGGCGTGCTTCAGGGTGTTGGTGACCGCCTCCTGCGTCACCCGGTAGGCCGCCTGCGAGACCGACTCGGGCAACACGACAGCGTCGCCGTACACCCCGAGGGTTGCCGTCAGCCCGGCGGCCCGGGCCCGCTCGACCAGCTCGTCGATCCGTTCGACGCCGCCGGCCGTCGGCGGCGGGGCGTCGGTGCCGGCGGAGGTCCGCAGCACGCCGAGCATGCGACGCAGTTCGTCGACGGCGGTGCGGGCGCTCTGCTCGATGGCGGCGAGTGCGGTGCGGGCCTTGTCCTGGTCGCGGTCGAACACCCGGCGGCAGGCCGACGCCTGCACGCCCATCACCGACACGTGGTGGGCGACCACGTCGTGCAACTCCCGGGCGATCCGGACCCGTTCGCCGAGCACCGCCCGTTCCCGGGCCTCGGCCTGGGATCGGCGCAGGTCGTCGGCCTGTTCCCGAAGCTCGTGCTCGCGGCGCGCGGCCACCCAGGCGGTCTCGCCGAAGAAGTACGCGAAACCGAAGACCAGCACGTTGAGCAGCACACCGTTGACCATCGCGGCGAGCACCGGGGGCACCGGCCCGACCGCGTCGGCGAAGGCGTCCGCCGGGATGTGGTCGATCATCACCGCGTAGTAGATCCCGAGCCAGGCGAACATCGTGGCGATCACGCCGATCCGCAGCCGGCGGGACAGTTGGCGGTCCTGCCCCCAGGCGCCGACTGTGTAGAGGGCGCAGAACAGGGCCCAGGAGGAGAACTGGCTCTCCGGGGCCGAGCGCGCCTGCGCGGCGATGAACGCCACCGCGACGACCAGCAGCGTCGCGGCGGGCCAGCGTCGTCGCCAGACCAGCGGGAGGGTCACCGCGACGGTCCAGAAGAGCTGCTCCGGCCCGGACGGCGGTGGGCCCAGCAGGAACGCCCCGGTGCTGCGGGCCAGGGTCAGACTCACCAACGCCAGCCCGGTCATCCCCAGGCCGATCCAGAGGTCGTTTCGGCGCTGCTCCGCCGTTGGACCCGGCCGGCGCCATCCCTCTCGGGGTGCCACGGTCATCCGGGAACGATGCCATGCCGCCCACCCGGCCCCCCGACCGGGCGGGCCGATGTCGCTGTGGTCACCGCGCCGTGCGGCGGCCCGACGCGGGGTACGCGCCGGGCCGCCGCCTCGGGTGTCGCTCACGCCGTCTGCTGGCGCGTCTTACGGGCGGTGTCGACCAGGTCCCAGACCACGATCGCGGCGGTACCCACCGCGATGGCCAGTCCGAGGGCGTCCCGGTTGTCCGCCTCCGCCACCCAGCTCAGTCGCTCGCCCAGGGCCGGGTTGAGCAGCCGGTCGGAGAGCGCCAGCCACACCAGCGGCACCGCGAACGCCAGGTTGAGCAGCGCCTTGACGCCGAACAGGGTCCAGGTCCAGTTGCCGATCCGGTACTTCACGACCTCGAAGATCACGCTGAGGGCCAGCACCACGATCAACGCCGGCAGCCAGAACGACCACAGAGCCGGGTCGAGGATCGGGATGTTCTCGCCGTCGGTGCCGTGCACCCACGACTGGTAGTGCTGGAACGGCAGGTACCCGATGGTCAGCACCAGCATGATCACGGACGCGATGGTGTCGGCGAGGGGGATGCCCCGGCGCACCGGCGCGTCGGGCAGCTGGTCGACCGTCCACTCCGGGAGGTCCACGGCCGTCTGGGTGCGCTCGATGATGGCGAAGGTCAGGGTGAGCCAGAAGGCGATCTGCACGGCCACCTGCATGGCCGTGACGAGGCCCGGCCCGATGGCCCCGAAACCGCTGCCCTCGGCGGCCTTGACGATGGTGACGATCGTGCCGACGAGCGCCGGGATGAAGCTGAGCAGCAGCTTCAGCAGTCGTAGCCAGAGCAGGTAGTAGGTGGGGCCGATGAGCTGCAACCGGCGGTCGGCGTACCGGGCGGCCAGCACGTCGGGGTTGCCCAGCTCGGTGAGCACCGCCCGCTCGGCGGTGGTGGCGTCCTGGCCGCCATCGGTCCGGCCCTCGATCATGTCGTCGATGGAGGCGCGCAGCTCGCTGGCGATCTCGTCGCGACGCTGGGTGGGCACCGAGCGCAGGGTGGCGGCGAGGTAGCGGTCGGTCAGGGTGTTCATCGGTCCACTCCTTGGATCAGCCCGGTGACGGAGGTCTGCACGGCGGCGAGGTCGTCCAGGAGCCGGCTCAGCATCGACTCGCCCTCGTCGCTGGTCCGGTAGAACTTGCGCGGTCGGCTCTCTTCGGTGTTCCACTCGCTGGTCAGCAGCCCCTGGTCCTCCAGGCGGCGCAGCAGCGGATAGAGGGTGTTGGCGTCGACCGGGAAGCCGTGGTCGGTGAGCCGTTGCAGCAGTGCGTAGCCGTAGTCAGGTCGGCGTAGCGCGACCAGGCTGGCCACCACGACGGTGCCTCGACGCAACTCCTGTAGGTGCGTCCGTAGAACGTCCTCGCTAACCATGTGTCACACCATACTGTGTGTCACACACTGTTGTCTACGAGAATAACGTCGCGTCTGCTGGGGGTGTCGGGTGCGGTCCACAGTCCCGCGCGGCGTCGGGGCTGCGAGGGTTGTTCGGTCCCTTTGCTCTGCTGCCGCGGATGCGCCAGCGCGGTGCCGCAGGGTGGTGCGTAAGCGGCTGCAGAGCAAAGGAGGCGCGCACGGGAATGGCCTGGCACTCGGAGGGTGCCAGGCCAGGTGATCGAAGTGGTGACGCGCTCGCCGCGTCGAGCGCCCTACTCGAAGCGGGATACGTCGCCGGCGCCCCGGCGCAGGATCTCCGGCTCCGGGCCGGACAGGTCGATGACGGTCGTCGGCTCCATGCCGCAGTCGCCGGCGTCGAGCACCGCGTCGACCTGGTGGTCGAGCCGCTCCTTGATCTCCCAGCCCTGGGTCATCGGCTCCTCGTCGCCGGGCAGGACCAGCGTGCTGGACACCAACGGCTCGCCCAGCTCGGCCAGCAGCGCCTGGGTGACGACGTGTCGGGGGACGCGCACGCCGACGGTGCGCTTCTTCGGGTGCAACATCCGCCGCGGCACCTCACGGGTGGCCGGCAGGATGAAGGTGTAGCTGCCCGGGGTGGACGCCTTGACCAGGCGGAAGACCGAGTTGCTGATCTGGACGAACTGGCCGAGCTGCGCGAAGTCCCGGCAGATGAGCGTGAAGTGGTGCCGGTCGTCGAGATGGCGGATCTGGCGGATCCGGTCCAGCCCGTCCTGGTTGCCCAACTGGATGCCGAGCGCGTAGCAGGAGTCCGTCGGGTAGGCGACCAGCCCACCACCGCGGATCAGGTCGGCGACCTGGCCGATGATCCGGGGCTGAGGGTTCTCCGGGTGTACGTCGTAGTACCTCGCCATCCTCCGAGCCTAGGCGCACCCGCGGCCGGGCAGGAGACGAGGGCCACCCTCGGCGCGGACGGTGGAGCCGCCGAGATCACCTCGGTAGGGTAGGTCCCGGTCGGCTCCGACCACCAAGATCCACACCGCCGGGGGGCGCCACGCATGGCCGATTCGTTCGCGCATCTGCACGTGCACACCGAGTACTCGATGCTCGACGGAGCGGCCCGGCTGAAGGACCTGTTCGCCGAGGCCAACCGACTCGGCATGTCGGCCGTGGCGATCACCGACCACGGCAACATGCACGGCGCGAACGACTTCTACAACCAGGCGATGGCCGCCGGGATCACCCCGATCCTGGGCGTCGAGGCGTACGTGGCGCCGGAGTCGCGCTATCACAAGGCGCGGGTCAAGTGGGGTCGGCCGGAGCAGAAGAGCGACGACATCTCCGGTAACGGCGCGATCACCCACAAGACGATGTGGGCGAAGAACGCGCAGGGCCTGAAGAACCTGTTCACCCTCAACTCGCGCGCGTCCATGGAGGGGCACTACGTCAAGTGGCCCCGGATGGACATGGAGCTGATCGCCGAGCACGCCGAGGGGATCATGGCCACCACCGGCTGCCCGTCCGGCGCGGTGCAGACCCGCCTGCGGCTGGGGCAGTTCGACGAGGCGCTCAAGGTCGCCGCGAGCTACCAGGACATCTTCGGCAAGGACAACTACTTCCTGGAGATCATGGATCACGGCCTCTCCATCGAGAGCCGGGTCCGCGAGGGGCTCACCGAGATCGCCCGCAAACTGGACATCCCGCCGGTCGTCACCAACGACTCCCACTACACCCACGAGGCGCAGGCCACCGCCCACGACGTGCTGCTCTGCGTGCAGACCGGCAGCAACATCGACGACCCGAACCGGTTCCGGTTCGAGGGCGGCGGCTACTTCATCAAGAGCGCCGATCAGATGCGCGCGGTGGACTCGTCGGAGCTGTGGCAGGAGGGCTGCCGCAACACCCTGCTGGTCGCCGAGAAGGTCGACCCGACCGGCATGTTCCAGTTCCACAACCTGATGCCGCGCTTCCCGGTCCCCGAGGGGGAGACCGAGGAGTCCTGGTTCCGCAAGGAGACCTTCGCCGGTCTGGGCCGCCGCTACCCGAACGGCATCCCGGAGGGGCACGTCGTCCAGGCGGAGTACGAGCTGGGCGTGATCAACCAGATGGGCTTCCCGTCGTACTTCCTCGTGGTCGCCGACTTCATCCAGTGGGCCAAGAGCCAGGGCATCTCGGTGGGCCCGGGCCGTGGTTCGGCCGCCGGCTCCCTCGTCGCGTACGCGCTGGGCATCACCGACCTCGACCCGATCCAGCACGGCCTGATCTTCGAGCGGTTCCTGAACCCCGAGCGGGTCTCGATGCCGGATGTCGACATCGACTTCGACGAGCGTCGGCGCGGTGAGGTGATCAAGTACGTCACCGACAAGTGGGGTGAGGACAAGGTCGCCCAGATCGCCACCTTCGGCACGATCAAGGCGAAGGCCGCGATCAAGGACTCGGCCCGGGTCCTCGGTTTCCCGTACGCGGTCGGCGACCGGATCACCAAGGCGATGCCGCCGGCGGTGATGGGCAAGGACATCCCGCTGACCGGCATCTTCGACACCAAGCACCCCCGGTACGCCGAGGCCGGCGAGATCCGCGGCCTGTACGACTCCGACCCGGACGTCCGCAAGGTGATCGACACCGCGAAGGGCATCGAGGGGCTGATCCGGCAGACCGGTGTGCACGCCGCCGGTGTCATCATGTCCGCCGAGCCGATCATCGAGCACATCCCGCTGATGCGCCGGGACGCCGACGGGGCGATCATCACGCAGTTCGACTACCCGACCTGCGAGTCGCTCGGGCTGCTGAAGATGGACTTCCTCGGCCTGCGCAACCTGACGATCATCGACGACGCGGTCAAGAACATCGAGCTGAACCACGGCCTCAAGCTCGACCTGCTGGCCCTTCCGCTGGACGACCCGGCCGCCTACGAGCTGCTGGCCCGCGGTGACACCCTGGGTGTTTTCCAGCTCGACGGTGGGCCGATGCGCTCACTGCTGCGGTTGATGAAGCCGGACAACTTCGAGGACATCTCCGCCGTCCTGGCCCTGTACCGGCCCGGCCCGATGGGCGTCGACTCGCACACCAACTACGCGCTGCGCAAGAACGGCCTCCAGGAGATCACGCCGATCCACCCGGAGCTGGAAGAGCCGCTGCGGGAGATCCTGGCACCCACCCACGGTCTGATCGTCTACCAGGAGCAGGTGCAGCGCGCCGCGCAGATCCTCGCCGGCTACACCCTGGGCCAGGCGGACCTGCTGCGCCGGGCGATGGGTAAGAAGAAGAAGGAGATCCTCGACAAGGAGTTCATCCCGTTCCGGGACGGCTGCCGCGAGCGCGGCTACTCCGACGAGGCGATCCAGGCGGTGTGGGACGTCCTGGTGCCGTTCGCCGGGTACGCCTTCAACAAGGCGCACTCCGCCGCGTACGGCCTGGTCTCCTACTGGACGGCGTACCTGAAGGCGCACTACCCGGCCGAGTACATGGCCGGGCTGCTGACCTCCGTCGGGGACGACAAGGACAAGATGGCGCTCTATCTGTCCGAGTGTCGCCGGATGCGCATCCAGGTGCTGCCGCCGGACGTGAACACCTCGGCCGGGCCGTTCACCCCGGTCGGCAAGGACATCCGTTTCGGCCTGGCCGCCGTCCGCAACGTCGGCGCGAACGTGGTCGCCTCGATCATGCGCTGCCGCCAGGAGAAGGGCGACTACACCGACTTCTACGACTTCCTGTCCAAGGTGGACGCGGTGGTCTGCAACAAGAAGACCATCGAATCCTTGATCAAGGCGGGCGCGTTCGACTCGATGGAGCACCCGCGCAAGGGCCTGCTCGCGGTCCACGCGGACGCCATCGACGCGTACGCCGACGTGAAGCGCAAGGAGGCGGTCGGCCAGTACGACCTCTTCGGCGCCGGCTTCGGGGACGCCGACACGGGCAGCACGACGGTGATGCCGGTCATCGGTGACAGCGAGTGGGACAAGCGCGACAAGCTCGCGTTCGAGCGGGAGATGCTCGGCCTGTACGTCTCCGACCACCCGCTGTTCGGCCTGGAGCACATCCTCGGCGCGGCGGCCGACACCACCATCGCCTCCCTTGCCGAGGAGGGCGCGGTGCCCGACGGGGCGGTGGTCACCCTCGCCGGCATCCTCTCCGGGGTGCAGCGCCGGGTCACCAAGCAGGGCCGCGCCTGGGCGTCGGCGACCCTGGAGGACCTGGCCGGTGGGGTCGAGACGCTGTTCTTCCCCAACACCTACGAGGTGATCGGGCAGTACATCGCCGAGGACGCCATCGTGGTGGTCAAGGGTCGGGTGGACCGCCGCGACGACACCCCACGGATCATGGCGATGGACATGTCCATGCCGGACGTCAGCACCAGCGCCACCAACAAGCCGGTCACCCTCACCATTCCGGTGCACCGCTGCACACCGCCGCTGATGGAGAAGCTCAAGGAGACCCTGGTGCTGCACCCCGGCGACACCGAGGTGCACGTCAAACTCCTCAACGGCGGGCGCACCACCACCCTGCGGCTGGGCCCGTTCCGGGTGGCGGCGACGACCGCGCTGATGGGTGACCTGAAGAGCGTCCTCGGCCCGGCCAACGTGAGCTGACCGGTCCGCGACCCGGCCGGCGCACGAATGGCCGGGCCGCGGACGGCCGCCGAGCTCAGCCCCGGGCGGGGGCGGCGATCTCGCGCAGTTGGCCGTCAGCCAGCCGCAGCCAGCGCTGCACGCCGATCTCGGCGAGGAACCGTTCGTCGTGGCTGACCACCACGAACGCCCCCTGGTACGCGGACAGTGCGCTCTCCAACTGGGCGACGCTGACCAGGTCCAGGTTGTTGGTGGGCTCGTCGAGCAGCAGCAGTTGCGGGGCCGGCTCGGCGCAGAGCACACACGCGAGGGTCGCGCGCAGCCGCTCACCGCCGGAGAGCACCCCGACGGGCAGGTTGACCCGGGCGCCTCGGAACAGGAACCGGGCGAGCAGGTTCATCCGCCTGGCGTCCGGCAGGCTCGGCGCATACGCGGCGAAGTTCTCCGCCACCGTCCGGTCGAGGTCCAGCAGGTCCAGCCGCTGCGACAGGTACGCGATCCGCCCGTCGGCTCGTCTGACGTCGCCGCCGGCCGGTTCGAGGTCGCCGTTGACGAGGCGCAGCAGGGTCGACTTGCCGACGCCGTTCGCCCCGGTGAGCGCGATCCGCTCCGGACCTCGGATCACCAGGTCGGCGCCGTCGCCGCCGAACAGCTCCCGGTCGTCGAAGCGGGCGCGCATCCCCGCACCGGTGAAGACCGTCCGTCCGGCCGGGACGGTGGTGTCCGGCAGGTCCACGACGATGCGGTCCTCCTCGCGGACCGCCCGCCCGGCCTCGTCCAGTCGAGCCTTGGCCTGACCGAGCCGGCTGGAGTGCGTTTCCTGGGCCTTGCCCGCCGACTCCTGCGCGCTGCGCTTGAGCCCACCGGCGACGATCCGGGCCAGGCCGGCGTTCTTCAGGTTCTTCGAGGCGTTGCTGGCCCGCCGGTCGGCACGCTCACGGGCCTGTTGCATCTCGCGCTTCTCCCGCTTCACCTCCTGCTCGGCGTTGCGCAGGTTGCTCTCGGCCACCTCCCGCGCCGCCTGCACCGCCTCGGTGTACGCGGTGAAGTTGCCCCCGTACCAGCGGATCTCGCCCCGTTCCAGCTCGGCGATGCGGTCCATCCGGTCCAGCAGTTCCCGGTCGTGGCTGACCAGCAGCAGGCACCCGGACCAGTCGGTCAGCACGTCGTAGAGCTTGTGCCTGGCCTCCGAGTCCAGGTTGTTGGTCGGTTCGTCGAGCAGCAGCACGTCCGGGCGGCGCAGCAGTTGCGCCGCCAGCCCGAGGGAGACCACCTGGCCACCGCTGAGCGTGTGCAGCCGCCGGTCGAGCGACAGCTCGCCCAGACCGAGCCGGTCCAGTTCACCGCGGGTGCGCTCCTCGATGTCCCAGTCGTCGCCGATGGTGGCGAAGTGCGCCTCGCTGGCGTCGCCGGCCTCGATCGCGTGCAGTGCCGCGATCCGCTCGGCGACGCCGAGCACCTGCGCCACGGTCAGGTCGCCGGCCAGTGGGAGGGTCTGCGGGAGGTAACCGAGCAGGCCGTCGACGGTGACGCTGCCGCCGCTGGGCCGTAGTTCCCCGGCGATCAGCCGTAGCAGGGTGCTCTTGCCGGCGCCGTTGGGCGCGACCAGGCCGGTGCGACCGCCGGGAACGGTGAAGGACAGCTCCGAGAAGACCGGGGTGTCGTCCGGCCAGGAGAAGGACAGGTTCGAGCAGACGATGAACGCATCAGACATGCGAGTGACCTCAAAGGGTGGGTTGGGCGCGTTCAAACGCGCCCGACGACAAACGGGACCGGTGGAACGACGTCATGGCCACGGCGGCTGCGCCTACGCGCGCCGAACCGATGGCCGAACACATCCGGTCTCACCCGGAGATGTCGTCGTCACCCGCCATGTCTGGTCTCCCTGGTCGTGCCGCTAACCCAACTCGGCAAGTCTAACAACGGATCTTCGCCCCGCCACCCGGTTCCCGGCCAGCCACCGTCACCCCACTGCGGCGGCGTGCCTCGCCAAGATCCGCGCAAGATCGGGGATGTTGCTGTCTCACGCGCGTCGGAGGCAGCACCATCGGGGAAGTTGCTCGGATCTTGGCGCGCCGCGCGGTGCGGTTCGCTCAGCGGGGTCGGTACTCGACCTCGGGGCGGCCGGGGGTGCCGTAGCGAGGGCTGCGGACGACGCGGTCGATGGTCACCAGGTATTCCAGGTAGCGGCGGGCGGTCACCCGGGAGATGCCGGCCGCCGCGCTCACCTCGGCCGAGGACAGCCCCGCCTGGGCGCCGGTTCCGTCGCTGAGGGCTGCGCGTACCCGATTGAGGGTCTGCGCGTCGAGCCCCTTGGGCAGGCTGTGCCCGGCGGTGCCGCGCAGGGTGGCGAACATCCGGTCCACGTCGTGCTGGGCGGCCACCTCGCCGTCGGCGAGCGCCTGCGCGCGGTAGTCCGCGTACCGCTCCAGCTTGTCGCGGAACGCGGCGAACGTGAACGGTTTGAGCAGGTAGTGGGTCACCCCGAGGGACACCGCGGTGCGCACCACCGCCAGGTCCCGCGCGGAGGTCACCGCGAGCACGTCGACGCTGCTGCCGGCCGCGCGCAGCGCCCGGCAGACGTCCAGGCCGTGCAGGTCGGGCAGCCGAAAATCCAGGAGTACGAGGTCCACGTCACCGCCGTCGTTGGCGCGCAGCGCCGCCATCGCCGCCCGCGCGGTGTGCGCCACGCCGACCACCACGAAGCCGGGAACCCGTTCGGTGTACGCGCTGTGCGCCTCGGCCAGCAGCGGCTCGTCCTCGACGACCAGCACCCGGATGTCGGTCATGACCGCCCGCCCGGCAGTCGGACGGTGAACAGGCTGCCGCCGTCGTCCGAGCGGGTCACCTCGGCGCTACCGCCGTGCCGGCGGACCACCTGCCCGACCAGGGCCAGGCCGAGGCCCCGCCCGGTGCTCTTGGTGGACCAGCCTCGCCGGAACGCGTCGGCCACCCGCTCCGGGGCCAGCCCGGGGCCGCTGTCGCCGACCCGGATGACCAGCTCGTCGTCGACAGCGCCGACGAAGACCCGCACCCGGCGAGGCGCAGGTGTGCCGGCCACCGCCTCCAGCGCGTTGTCGACCAGGTTGCCGACGACGGTGAGCAGGTCGCCGGTCGGCAGAGGGCTGTCGTCGAGGCGGCAGTCCGGCTCGACGACCAGGTCCACCCCGCGCTCGCCGGCCTGCGCGGACTTGCCCAGCAGCAGCGCGGCCAACGCCGGCTCGGTCACCGCGCCGACCACCCGGTCGGTCAGTTGCTGGGCGAGGGCCAGGTCCCGGGTGCCGAGCCGGACGGCCTCGTCGGCGCGACCCAACTCCACCAGGGTCAGCACGGTGTGCAGCCGGTTGGCCGACTCGTGCGTCTGCGCCTGCAACGCCTCGGTCAGCCCGCGCACCGAGTCCAGCTCACTGGCCAGCGTGCGCAGCTCGGTCTGGTCGCGCAGGGTCAGCACGGTGCCGAGCACCGTACCCTCGAAGCGGGTGGTCCGCTGGTTGGCCACGAGCACCCGGTCACCGGCGACGATCGGCTCGTCGCGGGCGTCGCGCCCGGACCCGAGCAGCTCGGCCACCGCCGGCGGCAGGTCGATCCCGGCGACCGGCTGGTCGATCACCGGCACGTCCGCGTCCAGCCCCAACAGCCGGCGGCCCTCGTCGTTGACCAGCGCCACCCGCCGGTCGGTGGTCAGCACCACGAGACCCTCGCGGACCGAGTGCAGGACGGCGTCGTAGTACTCGTACATCCGGGTCATCTGCGCCGGGCCCAGACCGTGCGTCTGGCGGCGGAGTCGTCGGCTGAGCAGCCAGGAGCCGGTCGCGGCGAGTGCCAGAGCCGGTGCGGCGACACCGAACAGCACCGGCAACTGGCGCAGCAGCTTACGGTTGATCGCCCGGGTGGTGATGCCCACCGAGACCAGGCCGACGATGCGTCGCTGCTCGTCGTACACCGGAACCACCGCGCGCACCGACTCGCCCAGCGTGCCGACGTTCGTGGTGGTGAACGGGCGGCCGCCCAGGGCGGGCCCGATGTCGCCGACGAACGGCTCGCCGATCCGCTGCGGGGTGGGGTGCGAGAACCGGGTGCGGTCGAGGGCCATCACGACCACGAAGTCGGTGCCCGTCGCCGACCGGGTCGATTCGGCGTACGGCTGGAGGACCCTTGCGGGGTCGGCGGTCGTGAGGGCCGCGCGGACGTCGGGGGAGCGGGCCACGGTCTGTGCCACCGCGAGCACCTCCTCCTGGGCGGCCTGGCGGGAGTCGCTGCGGGCCAGCCAGACGGCGCCCGCCGCCCCGGCCAGCACGAGCAGCGTCACCACCACCGCCTGGAGCGCGAAGAGCTGCCCCGCGATGCTCCACTGGCGTCGGGCCACCCTCCACCACCTCCTTCGTGCGCGGCTGCCGTTGGTGCTGCCGTGGTGAACAGAATGACCGCAAGGCTGTCAACGGGTGAGAGGCACTTCACATTGTTGACATGCACACCGAATCCACCACCTCAGCGGCACCTCCGGCCCGCCGGGACCGTACCCGCTACCTTTACCTGGCCGTCATCCTGGCCGTGTTCGCCGGCATCGTCGTCGGCCTGGTCGCACCCGATTTCGGCAAGGAACTCAAGCCGATCGGCACCGGCTTCGTCAACCTGATCAAGATGATGATCAGCCCGGTCATCTTCTGCACCATCGTGCTCGGCGTCGGCTCCGTGCGGCAGGCCGCGAAGGTCGGCAAGGTGGGCGGCCTCGCCCTCGGCTACTTCCTCACCATGTCGACGGTCGCGCTCGCCATCGGTCTGGTGGTCGGCAACCTCATCCACCCCGGCTCCGGTCTCGACCTCGGCCAGGACCTCGCGGGCGCGGGCAAGGCCGCCGCCGGCGACGAGGCCGGCGGGACGGCCGAATTCCTGCTCGGGGTCATCCCGACCACGCTGCTCTCCGCCCTCACCGAGGGTGAGGTGCTCCAGACGCTGCTGGTGGCCCTGCTGGTCGGCTTCGCCGTACAGGCCATGGGCCGGCGCGGTGAGCCGGTGCTCGGCGCGATCGCCGTCATCCAGCGAGTGGTGTTCAAGGTGCTCGCCATGATCATGTGGCTGGCGCCGATCGGCGCGTTCGGGGCCATGGCCGCCGTGGTCGGCGCGACCGGCGTGGACGCGCTCAAGAGCCTCGCGCAGATCATGCTCGGCTTCTACGCGACCTGCCTCATCTTCGTGCTGGTGGTCCTGGGCGCGCTGCTCTGGTTCGTGGCCCGGATCTCGATCTTCTCGCTGCTGCGCTACCTGGGTCGGGAGTTCCTGCTGATCCTGTCGACCTCGTCGTCGGAGTCGGCGTTGCCGCGACTGATCGCCAAGATGGAGCACTTCGGGGTCAGCAAGCCGGTCGTCGGCATCACCGTGCCCACCGGCTACTCCTTCAACCTGGACGGCACGGCGATCTACCTGACGATGGCGTCGCTGTTCATCGCCGACGCGCTGGGCAAGCCGCTCTCGATCGGCGAGCAGATCTCGCTGCTGCTGTTCATGATCATCGCTTCGAAGGGTGCCGCCGGGGTCACCGGCGCCGGTCTGGCGACGCTGGCCGGTGGACTTCAGTCGCACCGGCCGGACCTCGTCGACGGGGTCGGCCTGATCGTCGGCATCGACCGGTTCATGTCCGAGGCGCGGGCGCTGACCAACTTCGCGGGTAACGCCGTGGCGACCGTGCTGGTGGGGACGTGGACCGGGGAGTTCGACCGGGACCGGGCGGCCGAGGTGCTGCGTGGGGACGAGCCGTTCGACGAGGCCACGATGCTCGACGAGCACGACGACTCGGACGAGGACGAGACGGCGGCACGGCGGTCCACCGAGGAGGCCGGCGTCCCGGCCTGACATCGTCTGGGCGCGGGCGCGACAGTGAGCGATATACCTCGGAGTCATGACTGTGACTCCGAGGTGTATCGCTCACCAGCACATCCACCTGGCGGGCCAGCCGAAGCGGGTGGCGGGCGCCCTTCGCCGCCCCGCAGCCCCGAGTCGAGTCAGGACCTACTCGGATTGGGAGTGGGCACGCAGGTCGTTGCGGAAAGCTTGGGGAGACATCCCGAACGTGGCCGCGAAGACCCTGCTGAAGTGGGCCTGGGAGCGGAAGCCCCAGCGGGCGGCGATGCTGTTGATGGGCCGTGCCCGCTGGAGGGGATCGCGCAGGTCCCGTGCGCACCGATCCAGGCGCTTCCTGCGGATGATCTCGGCGACCGTCCGGTCCTCGGCTTCGAAGGCGCGGTGCAGGCTACGGAGGGAGACGTGGTGCGCGGCGGCGACGGCGCCCGGTGACAGGTCCGGGTCGCCGAGGTGCTCGTCGATGAACGCCTTGACCAGCATGCGCAGGTTGTGCCCGCGTACCTCGGTCGGTAGTGCGTCGGTGAGGTCCAACTGCTGGGCGACCATCGCGGCGATCAGGTCCCGTACGACGGTGCTCAGGACCGGGGCGTCACCTTCGTGGTACTGCTCGGGATGGGTCATCACCTGGTGGACGAACTGGCTGAGCAGCACGCCGATTCCCTCGGTGGCGGAGATGTTCGTGCCGAGTAACCGCGAGATCTTGTCGGGATGCACCGGCAGCAGGCCATGCGGGACGAGGATCGTCCGCGTGGTCAGCAGCGTGTCGCGCGGCGACCGCCCCTGATGCGACGACTGATGCGGTCGGGACGTGTCGACGAGGGCGAAGTGCCCCGGGGTGAAGTGGTTCGCCCGTCGCTCCTGCTCCACCCCACCGTGCCCGGACAACGGGAGTGCGAACTGGTACATCTCGGGATCACTGCGGCGGATGAAGGTGCCGGTCCGCTGCATTTCGAGGGACGGGTACCGCCAGGACGACAGCACGACCTCGCCCAGGCTGATGACCTCTGCCCGGGCCTGGAAGTCCGCCGCGTGGGCACTGTGGATGCGCATCGGCACCGACTCCCGTGCCACCAGATCGTGCCAGAACCCGAACCGCTCACCCGCGGGCACCACGGCGGTGTCCGCCGAGCCTACGGTAAGCACGGGATTCCTCGATTCCTGTCGATGCCGTTCGCGGGGCCGAGGTGGCACCACCGCATGAGCTTACAAGATCATCTCGGTGTCGGCTTCGGTCCGGCCCGGCGGTGCCGCCGAGGCCAGCCAGGTTGTCCCTGTGCCGGCCTGCCCGTCAGCGTCGGCGTGCCCGCCACATGGTGTGCTCCCTGGAGACCGCCGTCTCCGTGTCACTCACGAACTGCGACAGCTCAGCCTCCGAGCTGATCCGGCTGGCGAGCGACCCCATGGCGGCAAGCTCCTGACTGGCCAGCGCGTAGGCGGTCGCCACGGCACTGTGCTGCCGCGTCTGCGTCCACGCCGCACCCGCCGCGACCGCTGCGGCGGCTACTCCCAGCAGGTCGATCTCGGTCAGCCCGGCAACGCGCGCGATGGCCAGGGTCAACCCCACGACCTCCAGCACGAGCATGCTGACCGACCAACGGTTGGCCCGCGCGCGGTTCGACAACGAGCGCTCGGCGTACCAGACCCTCTGGCCCTCCAGGCGGCCGGTCAGATAAGCCGTTCGGCGGTCCTCGAGCGGGGCGGCGCGCAGTGCCCGCATTCCTTCCGTGATCTGCTGACCCGTCACGGCGGGGGCCGCCAGCCCGGCGGCTGCCATGTCCTTGGTCAGGCCCAGTAGGAGGCCGGTGAATTCCTCGACACATTCCGAGTCGCTTCGCGATCGGGGAAAGGGGTGTGCAGCTATTGCGAATCGCCACGTCAAGGACTTGGTGGACTCCGACAGGGCTCTTCCGACATACCACCGTTCACCGGGGCGGTTGGTGAGCAGAAAGACCTCGACGATCGAGGTGGCCGCGAAGGCGCCTGCGGCAAGCGCCGGACCCAGGGCGAAGTCGTCGAGCTTCCAGGTGGCGACTCCCGCGAGCGCGGCCAGCAGGAGCAGGGACAGCCGCAGCGCGATCAGGGTCGCATAGACGCGTTGGCCACGTTGCGACTCGTGGGACACGGCCCGCTGGAACGGCGGAAAGTCCTCGGCGTTCAGCATGTCGTTGACCTCTCGGCAGGATGGTCACGGTGCCGGCGAGCTAGTCGGGACGCAGCATGTAGACAGTAGACGGTGGTGTCCACCGGGCGGCCCTCGAACCGGGCCCGAACCGCCCGCGCCGAGGTCGGGGCCGAGGCGAGCCCGCCGGTCGCTCGACCGCACGACGACCGGTGCGCGGCCCCGACGCGGAGTTCGAATTCATTCGATATGAATAGCGGGCGGCAGATATACGTGTTGGTAACATTGCGGTGGGCGACAGTCAGCCGTGCTGATAGCGAAGTTGCCTCGGAATGGTCGATTGGTTGCCTGTCGAAGTCACCTGTGACATATCCAACTGTCGCATTTCCACCCGCTGCAAAAATTGGGCACGTAAACATCACCGGGTACCTTCCTGTCGTGCCTGACGCCTCTCAACAGTTGATTGCCGACCGTTATCGACTGGTCCGCCCGCTCGGCCAGGGCGGGATGGGTCGCGTGTGGCAGGCCCGCGACGAGATGCTGCGACGGGACGTGGCCATCAAGGAGTTGGTGGCACCGCCGGGCCTGCGCGACGACGAACGCCGGGAGCTGCGCGAGCGGTCCATGCGCGAGGCGCGGGCCGTCGCCCGTCTGGGTCACGTCAACGTGGTACGCGTCTTCGACGTGCTGCACTCGGGCGACGACCCCTGGATCGTCATGGAGCTCGTCCGGTCCCGGTCCCTGCACCAGGTGCTCGAAGCCGAGGGCCCGATGCCGGCGGATCGCGCCGCGCGGATCGGGCTGGGGGTTCTGAGTGCGCTCCGGGCCGCGCACCGGGCCGGTGTGCTGCACCGGGACGTCAAACCCGCGAACGTGTTGCTCGGCGACGACGGCCGGGTGGTGCTGACCGATTTCGGTCTGGCCACCCTTCCCGGAGACCCACGAATGACCCAGACCGGGATGGTGCTCGGCTCGCCGGCGTTCCTCGCGCCGGAACGGGCCACCGACGGCGACGTGGGGCCGGCCGCCGATCTGTGGTCGCTCGGCGCCACCCTCTACGCGGCGGTCGAGGGGCGCACCCCGTACCACCGCTCGTCTCCGATCGCCACGCTGGCAGCCCTCGCCACCGAAGCGCCACCGCCGCCCCAGCGGGCCGGTCGGCTGACGCCACTCCTGGAAGGACTGCTGCGCCGGGAGCCGGATCAGCGGATCACCGCGGATGAGGCGGAGCGGCTGCTCCGCCAGGCCGCAGAGCCGGACACGACAACCGCCCGAGTGGGCACCACCGGCACCGGACCGGTCGCCCCGGTGAACACCACCGGCGGCGGACCCCGTCCCAGGATCGTGCCCGAGTTCGTCAGCGCCGAGCCCAGCCCACCCGCGTCGCCGGCCGAGCCGGTCTCACCCGCGCCACCGGCCAACGCCGGCCCGCCCGCGCCACCGGCCCTGCCCGCGCCACCGGCCAACGCCGGCCCGCCCACGCCAGCGCCCCCGCCCGTGCCACCGGCCAACGGCGGCCCGCCGGCGCCACCCGCCCAGCCCGGCCCAGGCGCGCCGCCGGCCGCCGCCGGTCCGACGCCGTCGAAGCCGGGCGGCAGGCGTCGGGTCCGACTGATCGGGTCGGTGGCGGCCGCCGCGTTGCTGCTCGTCCTGCTGGCTACCGCAGCCCTGCTGAACCACGGGCCGTCCAACGGCACGGGTGACGGCGGAGTGGCGGGGCCGACCGCGAACCCGTCTGCGATTGCCGAGACGCCGGTGTCCTGGGTACTGCCGCCGCCACCGGCGGGCTGGCGCTACTACCGTGACGATCCCCGCTTCCTGGTGCTGGTTCCGGACGGCTGGCAGGCGCGGCGCGACGGTGCGCGGGCCGAGTTCCGTGAGCCGGACGGCAGCCGGGTGCTCGTCGTCGACGAACTCCGGTCCGTCCCCACGGACCTGGTCGCCGAGGTGCGGGCGCGGGAGGCAGCGCACCGCAAGCGGTACGCCGACTATCGCCGGGTCCGGCTCGCCGCACTGCCCTACCAGCTGCGGGCCGCCGAGTGGGAGTGGACCTACACCGACGGGGACGGGACGCCGACGCAGACGGTGAGCCGGGTGTTCGTCGGCCACAACGGGCACGCGTACTCGATCGACTGGACCACGTCCGCCGCCGAATGGTCCGCGAGCGCCGCCGTCTTCGCGTTGATCGCGGATGGTTTCCAGGGCCTGCCGGTGGCGGGTGGTCCACCGTCGGGATCCGCCGGCCCGCCGCCGTCGACCAGCGCGGGGCAGCCGTCGCCGGGGACGGGCAGCGGTACCACGACAGGTCCGGGGACCTCGGTGCAGCAGCCGCCGGCCCCGCCGCCGGCCCCGCCGCCGGCCCCGCCGCCGGCCTCGCCGACACAGGCCAGCACGCCCGCCGGCAAGCAGATCTCCAGCTTCGCCAGCGACCGGTGCATCGACATCCCGGACGGCAACGCCACCGCTGGCGTCCGGTTGCAGATCTGGGACTGCCGTCGTACCGCGAAGCAGCTCTGGACCTTCCCCGCGGACGGCACGGTCCGTTCGATGGGCAAGTGCCTGGATGTCGCCGGCCACTCCACTGCGGACGGGGCTGCCGTCCTGCTGGCCGACTGCTCCGGTGCGTCGTCGCAGAAGTTCACCCTCAACAAGGCCTACGACCTGGTGAACACCAAGGCGGACAGGTGCGTCGACGTGCTCGACGCGAACCCGGACAACGGCGCCCGGTTGCAGATCTGGCAGTGCACCGGCAACGCCAACCAGAAGTGGCGGGCCAACTGAGCGCTGACGGCGGGCGCTCTGATGGTTACGGTCGTGGATGCCCTGGTTCCCCGACCGTCCGAGGAGTGATCGCATGTCCCCCTCTCCGTCCCGGCTGTTCTCGCGGATAGCGACTGCCGAACGACCGGCCGAGACACGTGTGGTCATGCGACGTGCGGTGGTGCTCGGCGGCAGCATGGCCGGGCTGATGGCCGCGCGGGTGTTGAGCGACCACGCCGAGGAAGTGCTGATCATCGAACGGGACCCGTCCGATGCCGATGCCGGGCCTCGGCCGGGGGTGCCCCAGGGCAGTCAGGTGCACGCTCTGCTGCCCGCCGGGCAGGTCCAGCTGGAACGCTGGTTTCCCGGCATCGCCGACGAGGCGCTCGCGCTCGGTGCTCCTCCGCCGCCGAGCGACCAGGGAACAGCGAAGGTCTTCGTCAACGGCGTGCTCGGGCTGCCACCGGTGGTGACCGGCACCGGGCCGGCGCTGATCACCACCCGTCCGTTCCTGGAGGCGTTGGTCCGACGGCGGACCCTCGCCGTGGACAACATCCGCATGGTGTACGGCCGGGCGGAGGGTCTGCTCTTCGACGAACGGCGGGTCACCGGCGCGCGGTACGTGCCCGAGGGCGGCGGCGAGGCGGTCGTCGCACCGGCGGACCTGGTGGTCGACGCGATGGGACGGTCCAGCCGGCTCGGTGACTGGCTGGCCGAGCACGGGTGGCCCCGCCCGCCGATGCAACGGATGCCGATCAAACTGAACTACGCGACGGCGCTCTACCGGCGTGACGAGAAGGTCAGCGACGCGTGGGTCGCGGTCTTCCACACCATGGCCGGCAAGGGGCGTACCGCCCGGATCGGCGGGATCAACTCGGTCGAGGGAGACCGCTGGATCATGCTGGTGGCCGGTTACGACGAGGACCGGCCAAGCCGCGACGTCGCGGACTTCACCGCGCGCTGCCGGGAGCACTACCCGCAGATGTTCGGCGACATCGCCGAGCACGGGGAGATGCTGGGCGGGGTGGTCACGTACCACCAGGCGGACAGCCGACGCCGCGACTTCCACAAGCTCGACCGGCTGCCCGCCGGGCTGGTCGCGGCCGGCGACGCGGTCGCGTCCTTCAACCCGGTGTACGGCCAGGGAATGACCTCCGCGACGCTGCACGCCTCCTGCCTGTCGGCGTACCTGCGGTCCGGCCCGAAGCCGCACGACGAGCCGGCGCGGGCGTACTTCGACCAGGTCCGGGTGGTCGTCGACGCCGCCTGGCAGGTCTCCACCACCGCCGACATCGAGCTTCCGCACGTCGACGGGCCGTACCCGCCGGGGTACCGGGTCACCAAGTGGTTCGGTGACCTGCTCTTCCGGACGTCGCTGACCGATCCGGTGCTCAACGCCCGGCTGGCTCGGGTCACCACCATGCTCGACCATCCGGCGACCCTGGGCCGCCCCGGCACCCTGCTCCGTGCGCTCCGGCTCGGCCTGCTGCGGAGCACTCGAGGCTGACTCGTCAACTCCCGGCGCCGATTCGTCGCGAAACCCGTCGTTCCCGGCAGGCTCCGGGGAGAATGGGTTGCCGGGGGAGGGCTGTCGCGACGGACCCGGGGGAGCAGGCGTGCTCGCAACGTGCCTCCTTGGCCGGCTTCGCCGCCGTGACCCGGGGTACGCCGTCCTGCGACGCGCGGCCCGGCTGACGCTCGTCGCGTCCATCGTGTTCTACGGCTGCCGTTATGGCGCGGGCAGTTCGGTGCTCGCCACGTACGGTCTGTTCGGCACGATCGCCGCCGGGTCGTTCGCGCAGCTGCCCGGTCCCGCGACGCAACGGGCACGGATCCTGGTCACCTCCCTGCCGGCGATCTGGGCGCTGATCGCGGCGGGTTCGCTGTTGGCCTGGAGCACGTGGGCGGCGGCTGGCGGAATGCTGGTCATCGGGTTCGCCGTGGCGTTCGGTGGGGTCGTCAACCCGCGACTGGTGGGGTGGGCCAGCGCGTTCCAACTCTTCTACATCCTGGCGTCCTTCCCGCCGTACCAGCCGGGCACCCTGCCGGAACGTCTCGGCGGCGTCACACTCGCCATCGTGCTCCTCGCCGCGGCGGAGGTGCTCGTCTGGCCCGACCCGGTGCCGGTCTCCTACCGGCAGCGACTCGCCGAAGCGGCCGACGGCGTCGCGGCATTCCTCGACAGCGCCGCCACCGCGCTGACCGAGCCGCACGCCGACGACGCCGACCGGGACGCGCGACGCGAGCGGGCGTACGACGTGCTCGGCCCACTCGACCTGGGCCGCAACCCTCCGGCGTGGGCACCCACCGCGGCGGGCGCCCAGGACCGTGCGTTGCGGATCTGCGCGGCGGCGTTGCGGGACGTGCTGGCCGAGGCGGACCGGCTGGCGGCGGACGCCCCACCGGAGCCGATCCCGGACCTGACGGCGGCGCGACTGCTGCGCGTCGGCGCGGACACGACCCGGGCCGCCGGCCGCAGCCTGACACCGGGCGGCGCACCCGTGGACCTCGGTGGTCTGGACGCCGCGATCGGGAGGGCCGAGGCGACGTACCCCGTGGGCGAGGGCGACGGCCCCAACGCGGCGGACGTACCCCGCTTGTGCCGGGACGCCGCGGCGCTGGCCCTCGCCGACCAGGTGCGGGTCTTCGCCGTCGGCGCCCGGCTGGCCACCGGGTCCCGGCCTGACGGTGTGGACGCCCCGCCAGCCCTGTTCGACTACGCGGTGCACCGCCAGTGGACGCTGTACTGGTGGCAGTTCCGCTCGCACCTGGCACCGCGCTCCGCCCACCTGCACAGCTCGCTGCGGCTGGCCGTGGCGCTCGCCATCGCCCGGGTGGCCGCCGGGATGCTGCACCTCACCCACGGCTTCTGGGTGCTGCTGGCCACGCTCACGGTCCTGCGTACCTCGGCCGCCGACACCCGCACCGCGTTGCGGCCGGCCGTGCTGGGCACGATCGTCGGCGCCCTCGTCAGCGGCGGGGTGATGCTCGTCGTCGACCAGCCGATCGTCTACGCCGTCATCCTGCCGGTCACGTTGATCCTGGCCTTCGGCGTCGGGCGCCTGCTCGGTCCGATCTGGCAACAGGCGCTGTTCACCGTGCTGCTGACGGGCGTCTTCACCCAGCTCCACCCGGAAGGGTGGCGGCTCGCCGAGGCGCGCCTCGTCGACGTGCTGCTCGGCGCGGTGATCGGCGTGCTCGCCGGGGTGGCCATGTGGCCGCGCGGCGCGAGCCACGACCTGCGGCACAACGCCGCCCGTTACCTCGCGGCCAGCGCGGACGCGGTCGAGCAGACCGTCGAGGCGGTGCTCGGCGGTGCTCCGGCACCGCAGCGGGCCATCGACCGGGTCCGGCGACGGATGGTCCTGATCGACTCGTCGTACTGCCAGTACCACTCGGAGCGGCACGATCCCCACCGTCAGCAGGTCGACTGGGATGCTGTCCTGAGCGCCGGGCACCACGTCGTGCCCGGAGCGGAGTCGCTGCTGCGGCGCAACCCGCCCGGCTGCCTCGCCGGCTGGCCCGCTGCTGCGGCGCTGCTGCGGGACACCGCCGGGCACCTGCGCTCGGCGTACGACGATCTGGCCGAGGAGGTGGCACACGGGCGGCTTTCCGGCCCGCCGCCTGCCGCGACCACCTGTGCCGAGGAGTTGGACCGGATCCGTCCGCTGCTGGGTGAGGCAGACCCGCAGATGGTCCGGCACCTGGTTGAGGTCGACCGGTGGCTCGCCGGTCTCACCGACAGTGTCGCCGCGATCCGCCGGCCCGCTGCTGGCGGGGCGACCGGCCGCCGCGACGAGCCCTGACGCGCCGGGTCGTCGGCGTTCGGCGTTCGTGGAGCAGGGTCAGGGCCTGATCGCAATCACCACGGCACCGGACCGTTGTCGTCGAAGAAGCCACCGGTTTCCCCGTCATCGTCAACGGTGGCCCAGTGCACCGAGGCGCGCGCACCCTCGTCTGTGCTCTTCACGCCCTTGAAGTTGTTCAGATCGGTGGCGACGTAGCCCGGGGTCACCGCATTGATCTTCACGTGCGCCAGCTCCGGGTCGTCGAGGAAGGCGTTGGCGTACTTGACGGTCAGCATGTTCACCGCGGTCTTGGCGGCGGAGTAGGCGAACGACTCGTGCGAGCGGGCGAACATCGAGCCCTTCTCGGTGGCCTTCGCGAAGATCGCCGAATCGCTCGAGAGGTTGACGATTCGCGCCGACGGCGACCTACGCAGCAGGGGCAACATGGCATGGATGACCCGGACGGTGCCAAACACGTTGGTCTCGAACTCCGGACGAAGGTCCTCGGCCGTCACCTCGAGGGCCGGCTTGCGGATGAGCACGCCGGCGTTGTTGACCAGAGCGTCGAGGTGGCCGTACTCGCGGTCGACGAACTCGGCCGCCTGCGCAACCGACGCATCGTCGGTGACGTCGATCTGTACCGGGCGCACAGGGAGCCCCATGTCAGCGAGCTCCTTGGCCGCTGAGGCACCGCGCTCGGCGTCACGACTGCCGAGGAGAACGGTGAGGCCGCGCTCGGCGAGCTGACGTGCGGTCGCCAGACCGACACCCTTGTTGGCGCCGGTGACCAGCGCGATCTTCTTAGCGGACATGTGGTCGCTCCCCCAGGTGAAAGGCACGTAGGATCAGAACTGATAGTGCCCCTACACTTTAACCGTAGGGTGCCTACGTTTGACAACAGCGGGAGGTGGCATGGTGGCGATCCCCACGTCGCGGCGGCCGAAACGCGCGGACGCGCGCCGCAACTTCGACGCCCTGCTCGTGACCGCCCGGGACGCCTTCGCCGAAGACGGCGCGCAGGCCTCGCTCGAGGAGATTGCCCGACGGGCCGGGGTGAGCATCGCCACCCTCTACCGCAACTTTCCCACCCGGGAGGACCTCGTCGAGGAGGTCCACCGTGAAGAGGTCGAGGCGTTGTGCCGGGCGGCCGCCGAGCTCGGCGACCTCGAACCCTGGGACGCGCTCGTCACCTGGCTCCGCCGCTTCGTCGACTACATCGGCACCAAACTCGCCTTCGCCGACGCGCTCAACCGCACCAGTGACAGTTTCCAGGCCTGCCGTCGGGCGATGCGGGAGGCCGGTAGCCCGCTGCTCGAACGCGCGCAACGGGCCGGGGTCGCGCGCCCGGAACCGTCGATCGACGACATTCTGCGCATGATCTCCGGCGTCAGCACGGTTTCGTACGTTGACGACGCCCAGCGCGACCGCGTCCTCGGGCTGACCGTCGACGGGCTGCGAGCGACACCTGCCAGGTGAACTTGGCAGGGCTGAGGGGCCGCCGGTCGCCGATTGGCCGTGCCCGTTCCACCCCGGTCCGCCTACCGTCGACGACATGGAGATCGAGCAGGCGCAGCAGTTGTGGAAGCCGGAGCCCGGTTGGTTGAACACCG
Organism: Micromonospora sp. B9E7; assembly: GCF_039871815.1. Classification (NCBI taxonomy): domain Bacteria; kingdom Bacillati; phylum Actinomycetota; class Actinomycetes; order Micromonosporales; family Micromonosporaceae; genus Micromonospora; species Micromonospora sp. B9E7. Next base: position 164,406 of record NZ_JBDPLX010000011.1, on the reverse strand, counting down.
CCTCCTACGGGTTGCCGCCCGAGCCCGCCTGGACGGCGTTGCAGGAGGCGCTCGCCCAGTGGCGGGTCGGCAGCACCTCGTGGGAGGGCTGGGGCGACTCGGTGCAGCGCTCCCGTACCGCGTTCGCCGGCCTGATCGGCGTGCCGGAGAGTGACGTGGCGGTCGGCGCCTCCGTGTCGCAGATGCTCGCGCCGGTGGCGGCGGCGTTGCCCGCCGGGGCGACCGTGGTGGTCCCGGACGTCGAGTTCACCTCCAACCTGTTCCCCTGGCTCGTTCAGGAGGAGCGTGGCATCTCCGTCCGCGCGGTGCCGATGGAGTCGCTTGTCGACGCCATCGACGCGGACACCGATCTGGTCGCGTTCAGCCTGGTGCAGTCGGCCGACGGCGCGGTCGCCGCCTACGACGCCATCGTGGCCGCGGCCCGCGCGTACGACGCGTTGGTGGTGGTGGACGCGACCCAGGCGTGCGGCTGGCTGCCGTTCGACGGGCGCTCGGCCGACGTGGTGGCGGTGGGCGGCTACAAGTGGCTGATGAACCCGCGCGGTACCGCCTTCTCCTACCTCGCCCCGGAACTGCGCGAACGACTGCGCCCCGACGCCGCCGGCTGGTACGCGGGCCGCGACCCGCACGCCTCCTACTACGGCCCGCCGCTGCGGCTGGCCGACGACGCCCGCCGGTTCGACATCTCACCGGCCTGGTTCAGCTGGGTGGGGGCAGCACCTGCCCTGGAGTTGGTCGCCGAGATCGGCGTGCCGGCGATCCAGGCGCATGATGTGGCGCTGGCCAACCGGTTCCTGACCGGGCTGGGCCGGCCACCGGGGGAGAGCGCCATCGTCACCGTGGACGTGCCGGACGCGGAGCAGCGCCTCGCGGCGGCCGGCATCCGGGCGGCGGTACGCGCCGGACGGGTCCGGGCCTCCTTCCACGTCTACTCCACCGAGGCCGACGTGGACGCGGCCCTGGCGGCGTTGACCGGCTGATCCCGGTGCGGAGGACGGCCGACTCCACGGTCGGCCGTCCCCCCGTGCGTCAGGAGCAGTGGTGCGTCAGGAGCAGCGGTCGAAGGTCGCGGCGGCGTAGGAGAGCGGCTGCCACTCCAGACCGATGCCGATGCTCATGTCCCACCGGCCGTCGGCGAGGCGACCGAAGTGGACGATCTCGCTGCCGGCGCCGTCGTAGTAGTACCACCCCTCGCCCTCGTACACATCGAGCCGAGTGGCCGCCCTGGCCAGGGTCTTCGGGCCGACGACGCCGTCGGCGACGAGACCTCGGGCGGTCTGCCACTTCTTCGTGGCGGCCGTCGTCACCGGCCCGAACTGGCAGTCGACGCCCGAGTAGGCGAGGTAACCGTCCGCCCAGAGGATCATCTGCCACATGGCGACCACGTTGCTGTACGAGCGGGTCGACGCGGAGATGGGACCCTCGTCGTTCCAGTCGTCGGTCCAGGTGCCGGAACCCGCGACGTAGCCCTGGCTGACACTCGCGGACGCCGGCGCGGCCGCGGTGACGACGGCGCCGAACGTGGCGATGGCCATCGCCAGCGCGGCGGCCTTGATGAGTCGGTGCATGAGCGTTCCCCCTCTGATCCCTTGGTGGGTGTTCATTGGGGTAGATGGCCGACCGACCCACTTGGTTCACGACCGGCCGGCCGCGCCGACTGCTCCGCGTCGAAACCCCCGCCAAGATCCGCGCAACATCAGGGATGTTGGTGTCTCCAGCGTGGCGGAGGCAGCAACATCCGGGAAGTTGCGCGGATCTTGGCGCGGGCGCGGGCGCGGGCATGGGCGGGCGTGGGGCCTTAGGCCAGGTGGCCGCCGATCTTCGTGTAGCCGCGCAGCAGGTCCCGGGAGATGATCAGCCGCTGCATCTCGTCGGTGCCCTCGAAGATCCGGTAGAGCCGGACCTGCCGGTACCAGCGCTCGATGGGCAACTCACGCGTGTAGCCCATGCCGCCGTGGATCTGGAGCACCCGGTCGACCACCCGGTTGACCATGCCGGCGCCGTAGAGCTTGCCCATCGACGACGCGTGCCGCGGGTCGAGGCCCTGGTCGACCGTCCACGCGGAACGCAGCACCAACCAGCGGGCCGCCTCCAGCTCGGTCTCCGAGTCGGCGATCATCCACTGGATGGCCTGGTTGGCGCCGATCTTCGTGCCGAAGGTCTCCCGGGTGTTGGCGTAGTCGATCGCCATCTGCAGCACCCGCTCGGCAATGCCGATGGCGTGCGACGGGATGGTGTAGCGGCCCTTGCCGATCCACTCCATGCCCAGCGTGAAGCCCTGCCCGATCTCGCCCAGGATGTTGCGGTGCGGCACGCGTACGCCGTCGAAGATGAGCGACGCCGGCCCGCCCTCGCCCATCGTCTGGATGAACTCCGAGCGCCAGCCCATCGACCGGTCCACCAGGAACGCGGTGGCCCCGCCGTTGCGGGCGCCCTTCTCCCGGTCGGTCACCGCGACCACGATGGCGAAGTCGGCGTCGTGCCCACCGGTGATGAAGGTCTTCTCGCCGTCGAGGATCCAGTCGTCGCCGTCGCGGCGGGCGGAGAGCCGGATGTTCGCGGCGTCCGACCCGGCACCGGGCTCGGTGATCGCGAAGCAGGAGCGCCGTTCGCCCTCGATGGTCGGGATGAGGAACTCCTGCTTCTGCTCCTCGGTGGCGTGGAAGAGGATGTTGTCGGCCTCGCCGCCGAAGCGGAACGGCACGAACGTGTGGCCCAGCTCCGTCCAGATCAACGACTGGAGCACCGCCGGCAGGTCCATCCCGCCGTACTCTTCCGGGGTGGCCAGGCCCCAGAAGCCGAACTTGCGCGCCTTGAGTTGCAGCTCACGCACCTCGGAGTGGTCCAGGCCCGGTTGGTGCGCCCGTTCCCGGCGGAGCACCTCCGCCTCCAGAGGCATCACCTCGCGGCGGATGAACGATCGGACGGTGTCCCGTACCGCCCGCTCCTCGTCGGTCAGCGAAAAGTCCACGATGGTCCTCCTGGCGTCGGTGCAGCCGGTCACCCTTAAACTAGCGGTGCAAGTTTTGCCGCGTCCAGACCTGACGGCCGAGACCTCAAGGAGCGCAGTGCCCCGACCCCGCCAGCCCCGGCTCACCCGGCAGCTGATCGTCGAGACCGCCACCGCGCTCATCGACGCCGAGGGCCTGCCCGCCTTCTCCACCCGCCGGCTCGCCGCCGAGCTGGGCGTCCGTGGCCCGTCGCTCTACAACCACTTCGCCACGAAGGACGAGATCCTCGACGCGATCGCCGACACGGTCACCGGGGCCGTCGACACCGGAGGCTTCGCCAGCCGGGACTGGGTCGCGGCGCTGCGCGACTGGGCCTGGTCGTACCGGCGGGCGCTCACCGCGCACCCGAACATCGTGCCGTACCTGGCGCAGGGGCCCGGTCGTCGACCAGCCGCCCTCGCCATGGCCGACGCGGTCTACGGCGGCCTGGTCCGCGCCGGCTGGCCCCCCGCCCGGGCCACCCACATCGGCGCGGCCCTGCGTTACTTCGTGGCCGGGTCGGCCCTCGGCTCGTTCGCCCGCGGCTTCGTCGAGGACCCGGAGCTGTACGCCGCGCACTACCCGCACCTGCGTCAGGCCCACCGGCTCGCCGAGCACCAGCAGAGCGTGGACGAGGGTGCCTTCGCCCTCGGCCTGGACGCACTGCTGCACGGCCTGGCCGCCGAGTACGCCCGCACCGTCGGCACGGTGGAACCCGCCCGCACCGTCGGCACGGCCGAACCCGCCCGCACCGTCGGCACGGTGGAGTCCGCCCGGCCCAACGGGTAGCGTCCAAACTCCCAGCGCTAGTTTCATCGCCCGTCGCGACCCCGTCGCTATCGCCCAGTGCGACCCCGTCGTCATCGCCCATCGCCCACCCCCGAAGGGACGACATGGACCTCGCCGCCCCGCCGTCGCCGCTGTCCGACGCCCTGCGCCTCCGGCGCCACCTGCACCTCGGCGGCGAGTGGACGTCTCCCGCCGACGCCGAGCTGATCGACGTGGAGAACCCGAGCACCGGCGAACTGGTCGGGCAGGTGCCGGCCGGCACCCCGGCCGACGTGGACGCGGCCGTGGCCGCGGCCCGCGCCGCGTTCCCCGGCTGGTCGGCCACCGCCCCCGCCGAGCGGTCCGCCCACCTGGACCGGCTGCACGCCGCGCTCGCCGCGCGCGCCGACGACCTCGCCCGCACCATCGCCGTGGAGCTGGGCGCACCGCTCAAGCTCGCCACCCGGGTGCAGGTCGGGCTGCCGCTGACCGTCCTGCGCGACCACGTCACGCTCGCCACCCGCCCACCGGTCGAGGAGAGCATCGGCAACTCCCTCGTCGTCCGCGAGCCGATCGGCGTGGTCGGCGCGATCACCCCGTGGAACTACCCCCTGCACCAGGTGATGGCGAAGCTGGCCCCCGCGCTGGCCGCCGGCTGCACGGTGGTGCTCAAGCCCAGTGAGTTGACCCCGCTGACCGCGTACCTCCTCTTCGACGCGGTCAGCGAGGCCGGGTTGCCGCCGGGGGTGCTCAACCTGGTCACCGGTACCGGGCCGGTGGTCGGCGAGGCCCTGGCCGGGCATCCCGACGTCGACCTGGTGTCGTTCACCGGCTCCACCGCCACCGGCGCCCGGATCATGCGGCTCGCCGCCGACCGGATCGCCCGGGTCGCGTTGGAGCTGGGCGGCAAGTCCGCCAACGTGATCCTCCCCGACGCCGACCTGGCCACCGCGGTCAAGGTGGGCGTCGGCAACGCCCTGCTCAACTCCGGGCAGACCTGCACCGCGTGGACCCGGATGCTGGTGCACCGCGACCGGTACGACGAAGCGCTCGACCTGATCGCCACGGCGGTGGCCGGCTACCGGCTCGGCGACCCGTTCGACCCGGCCACCCGTCTCGGCCCGCTGGTCTCCGCAGCCCAGGCGCAACGGGTGCGTGGCCACATCGACCGGGCATTGGCCGACGGCGCGCGGCTGGTCGCCGGCGGCCCGGACGCCCCGGTGCCGTCGCAGGGGCACTTCGTCGCGCCGACAGTCTTCGCCGACGTGCACCCCGACAGCGCACTCGCCCAGGAGGAGGTCTTCGGCCCGGTGCTCGCCGTGCTCCCGTTCGCCGACACCGACGAGGCGGTCGCCATCGCCAACAACTCGAAGTACGGGCTGGCCGGGGCGGTCTGGTCCGCCGACACCGACGCGGCGCTCGCGGTGGCCCGCCGGCTGCGCACCGGGGCGGTGGACATCAACGGCGCCTCGTTCAACCCGCTGGCCCCGTTCGGCGGCTACAAGCAGTCGGGCCTGGGTCGGGAGCTGGGCGTGCACGGCCTCGCGGAGTTCTGCGAGCTGAAGGCGATCCAGCGATGAGCGCCCCCGAGTCGTCCCCGCCCGCGCCGTCGGGTCACGCCGAGTCGTCCCCGGTCGCGCCGGGCGGCGGCAGCGAGCCGGCGGGCGCGCCGGTCACCGTCCGCGCGCTCGTCGCGCGCCGATCCGGCGCCGAGCTGCGAATCGAGCGGGTACGCCTGCCCGCGCCCGGCCCCGGCGAGGTGCGGGTGGCGATCCGCGCCGCCGGTGTCTGCCACTCCGATCTGTCCATGGTGAACGGCACCCTCGCCGCGAGGTTCCCGCTGGTGCTGGGGCACGAGGCGACCGGGGTGGTGGCCGAGACCGGGCCGGGCAGCCGGCTGGCGGTCGGCACCCCGGTGGTGCTCAACTGGGCGCCGGCCTGCCGTTCCTGCTGGTGGTGCCGCCGCGACGAGCCGTGGCTCTGCGCCAACACCACGTCCCCGACGGTGCCGCGCGGGGAGACCGACGACGGCCTCCCGCTGCACCTGACCCTCGGCCTCGGCGCGCTCGCCGAGGCGGTGGTGGTGCCCGACAACGCCGTCATCCCGATTCCCGCCGGTCTGCCCCCGGAGCGGGCCGCGCTGCTCGGCTGCGCGGTGCTCACCGGCGTCGGCGCGGTCGGCAACACCGCCCGGGTGGCTCCGGGCGAGTCGGTGGCGGTGATCGGGCTCGGCGGGGTCGGGCTCGCCGTGCTCTCCGCGGCCCGCCGGGCCGGAGCCACCACGATCCTGGCCGTCGACGTCGCCGAGGCCAAGCGCGATCTGGCCATGGCCGCCGGTGCGACCGACTTCCTGCTCTCCGACGACCGGCTCTCCAAGGAGGTACGGGCTCGTACCGAGAGTCGGGGCGTCGACCACGCCTTCGAGTGCGTCGGGCGGGCCGCGACCATCCGGGCGGCCTGGCGACTCACCCGGCGCGGGGGAGCGGTGACCGTGGTCGGCATGGGCGCCAAGGACGACATGCTCAGCCTCGGCGCGCTCGACGTCTTCCACTCAGCCCGTACCCTGCGCTCCTCGGTGTACGGCTCGTCCGACCCGGATCGCGAGGTGCCCGTGCTGGCCGCCGAACTGGCCGACGGCTCGCTGGATCTGGGCGTACTGGTCAGCGGCACGATCCCGCTGGACGAGGCGCCCACAGCGTTCGACCGGCTGGCCCGGGGCGAGGGTGCCCGCTGGGTGGTCACCCTGGACTGACCTGGGTGCTGGTCGGCGGACACTCTTGGATCAGGGCGCTCAGCCAGGTGCCCAGGGGCAGGTGACCGTCCGTCACCTCCGGCGGGGTGGAATGCGGTGGCGAGCGATATACCGCAGAGTCATATTCATACCTCTGCGGTATATCGCTCAACAGCACACCGCCTTGGCGCGCCAGCCAGAGCGGATGACGAGCGCCTTCGCTGCGGCCGTAGCCGCGTCCCGGTTGAAACCCGGTCGTGGGTCTGCGTGGCGGCTGTTAGCGTCGCCCCATGTTCGCTACCGAGCGGGTCCGACTGCGCCCGCCGACGCCCGACGACGCGCCGAACATGTTCCGTCTGTACGGGGATCCCGAGTTGCACCTGATCACCGACGGCGAGCCGTTCGTGCCGCGCCACGTCGGTCAGATCAGGGCTCGGCTGGAGAAGCGGGTCACCGACCCGTCCGACGGTCAGACCAGTGTGTCGCTGGTGGCCGAGACCGTGGCCGACGGCACGTTCCTCGGTGGCAGTGTGCTGTGGGGGATCAACGCGTTCAACCAGTACGCCCACCTCGGCATCTCACTGTTGCCCGAGGCGCGCGGCCAGGGGTACGGGATCGAGGTGATCCGGCTGCTCTGCCGTTACGGCTTCCGCAACCGCAACCTGCGCCGTCTGGAGTTGGAGACGCTGGCCAGCAACACGGCCATGCGGCGGACCGCAGAGGCATGCGGCTTCACGCACGAGGGCACCCAGCGGGAGCGCGAGTACGACGGCGACGGCTTCGTGGACATGGTGATCTACGGTCTGCTTCGGCGCGACATGACGCCAAATCCCGCCGGCTCCGGCGTCCAGTCGCGGTCCGGCTCCCAGGTCACTTGCCGGTGACGATGCCCGGGTTGATGCAGAGCCCCGGGTTGGCGCCGTTCTTCTCCGCGATCTCCAGGCAACGGGTCACCTTGTCGACCTTCGCGTTGGTCTCGGTGATCTGCTTGGAGATCTCGGCGTTCTTGCGGTCCTGCTCCAGGTTGCGGGTCTGGGCCAGCTTGTCCTGGAACGCCTTGATGTTGCCCTCGGTCTTGTCGTCGTGGTTCACCCGCGTGATGGTCACCGAGAGGATGTCCACGTCGGTGGCGAGCCGGGTCTCCGCGCTGGTCTTGATGTTCGCGGCGAACGGTTTCAGGTCGACGTTGAGGTCGCCGGTCTGGACGTCGATCTTTTCGAGCGGGTTGTACGCGGCGAACGCGTCGTTGACCGCGCTGTCGAGCTGCACACCCACCCGCTGACCGCGGAAGCTGCCGAAGTCGCCCTTGTAGTCCATGAACTGCTTCGGCGCGTTCTCCGGCTTGACCTGCCACTCGACGAGCACCTCGACGCAGGCGTCGGCGAGCGTGCCGGTGCGCACCCGTACGCAGTTGTTCCCGCCGATGTGGTCGTACTTCTGCCGGCCCGCGTCCCACTCGCCGACCTTCTGCCACGGCGCCACCCACTTCAGGCCCGAGCCGGTCACCTCGCCGGTGGGCTTGCCGAAGCTGGTGACGATGCCGACCGAGCGGATGGGTACCGAGTGGGCGCTGGTGGTGACACCGACCAGCAGGGTGAGGGCGAGGAAGACGAGCGCCGAGAGGGCGGCCATCCGCTTCAACGGTCGCGCGGGGGTGACCAGAGCCAGGACGGCGCTGACCGCCAGGGCGGCGGCGAGGACGATCGCCATGGTGAAGCCGACGGGCATGGGGTGGGGACCTTCCGGTGGGCTGTGTGGATCATCAACCTAGGAGACCCGGTCAACCTGGCGGCGCGCGGGAGTGGAGTTCGCGCACGTCCTCCACCCGTCGAATGTGGAGGTCATCGACATAGCTCGACGTGTGCGGCCCCCCGTAGGTTTCGTCCACGCGACGGGCCTGTGACCACGGTCACCGCACCGACCGTCGCCGCGACCCTGCGGAGGATGAGGCGATGGCCGGGCAAGCGCTCCTGTCGGCGCGTGGGTTGACCCGCGACTTCCGCGGCTTCCGAGCGGTCGACGACGTCGACCTCGACGTCGCACCGGAGAGCGTGCACGCGCTCGTCGGCCCGAACGGCGCGGGCAAGACCACCCTGTTCAACCTGCTCACCGGCTTCCTGCGTCCCAGCGGCGGCCGGATCGAACTGGCCGGGCGGGACGTCACCGGGCTGCCCCCGGAGCGGGTGGCCCGGCTCGGCGTGGCCCGCTCGTTCCAGATCACCAGCCTCTTCCCGCAGTTGTCCGCCCGCGAGCACGTCGCGCTGGCGTTGCAGTCGTCCAGTGGGTTGGGCTGGCGGTTCTGGCGTTCGGCCACCCTGATGGACCGCTACACCGAGCGGGCCGACGAGTTGCTGGCCATGGTCGGGCTGGCCGACCTGGCGCAGGCCCCGTCGGCGGCCCTCGCGTACGGCCGGAAGCGGGCCCTGGAGCTGGCCATCGCCCTGGCACTGGACCCGAAGGTGTTGCTGCTCGACGAGCCGACCGCCGGGATGGGCCTCGAGGACGTCGACCGCACCGTCGAGCTGATCGGCCGGGTCCGCCAGGGCCGGACCGTGGTGATGGTCGAGCACAACATGAGCGTGGTCGGCCGTCTCGCCGACACCGTCACCGTGCTCCAGGCCGGCAGGGTCCTCGTCGAGGGCCCCTACGAGCAGGTTCGCGCCGACGAGCGTGTGATCACCGCCTACCTGGGAGCCGCCGATGCTGCGCGTTGAGAACCTGTCCGCCTTCTACGGCGAGGCGCAGGTGCTGCGGGACGTCGACCTTCAGGTCTCCGCCGGCGAGGTGGTCACCCTGGTCGGGCGCAACGGCGCCGGCAAGTCCACCCTGCTGCGCTGCGTGATGGGGTTGCATCCCGGCCAGCGGGGGACGGTCGAGCTGGACGGTCGCGACATCACCGGGTTGCCCGCGCACAAGCGGGCCCGCCTGGGGCTGGGCTGGGTGCCGGACGACCGGGGCAGCTACGCCACCCTGACCGTCACCGAGAACCTCACCCTGCCACCGACGGTCGGCCCCGACCCGTGGTCGCTGGAGCGGGTGTACGAGGCATTTCCCGCCCTTTACACCCGGCGCGACTCGGCGGCCACGATGCTCTCCGGCGGCGAGCAGCAGATGCTCGCCCTGGCCCGGGTGCTGCGGATGGGCGCCCGGCTGTTGCTCTGCGACGAGCCCACCGAAGGGCTGTCGCCACTGCTGGTGCAGCAGGTCGGTGACCTGCTGCGCGAGGCCAAGCGGCACGGGGTGACCGTGCTGCTGGTGGAGCAGAACCTGCACTTCGCCACGGGTGTCGCCGACCGGCACTACCTGCTGGCCGAGGGACGTGTCGCCGAGGCGATGGACAACTCCGAGGTGCGCTCGCGCGAACGCGAACTGCTCGCGTACCTCGGGATCTGAATGTTCTCAACGACGACCCGCGCGACGACGCGTGGGATGGATGGAGTGGGCATGCGCAGGACGGTGGGTGTGGCCGTGGCGTCGGCCGCGGTGGTGCTGGTCGCCGGTTGCGGCGGCGGTGGCCCCCAGTCGGGTGGCGACCAGAAGCTGACCGGCGACAAGATCGTGCTGGGCGTGCTCAACGACCAGTCCGGGGCGTACTCGGAGTTGTCCGGCAAGAACTCGGTGGCGGCGGTGGAGATGGCCATCGCCGACTTCACCGCGAAGTACGGCGACAAGGCGGTGACCAAGAAGATCACCGTGGAGACCGCCGACCACCAGAACAAGCCGGACGTGGCCAACTCCAAGGCCCAGGAGATGTACGACCGCAAGGGCGTGGACCTGATCCTGGACGTGCCCACCTCGTCGGCGGCGCTGAAGGTCGCCGACGTGGCGAAGGAGAAGAAGAAGCTCTACTTCAACATCGGCGCGGCGACCACCGACCTGACCGGCAAGAGCTGCAACAGGTACACGTTCCACTACGCGTACGACACGTACATGCTGGCCAACGGCACCGGGAAGACCACCACCGAGCAGATCGGCAAGAACTGGTACATCCTGTACCCGAACTACGCCTTCGGTCAGGACATGGAGAAGAGCTTCTCCACCGCGATCACGGCGGCCGGCGGCACGGTGGTGGGCAAGGACGGCGCGCCGTTCCCGAACACCAGCGGCGACTTCTCCACCTTCCTGCTCAAGGCGCCGAACCTGAACCCGAAGCCGGACGTGCTGGGCACCATGCAGGCCGGCGCGGAACTGGTCAACGTGGTGAAGCAGTACAACGAGTTCAAGCTGCGCGACAAGGGCGTGGGCCTCGCGGTGGGCCTGATGTTCCTCACCGACATCCACTCGCTCACCCCGGCCGCGCTGGCCGGCACCACGTACACCGATGCCTGGTACTGGAACTTCGACGCGAAGAACCGGGAGTTCGCCGACCGGTTCCAGCAGAAGGCCGGCACTCGTCCGACGTTCGCGCACGCCGCCAACTACTCGGCGGCGTTGCAGTACCTGGAGGCGGTGCAGGCCGCCGGCACCGACGACGCGGACGCGGTGGTGAAGGGCCTGGAGGGCAAGACGGTCGAGGACGTCTTCCTGCGCAACGGCAAGATCCGCGCCGAGGACCACCGGGTGGTGCACGACGCGTACCTGGCCCAGGTGAAGCCGCAGTCCGAGGTCACCGAGCCGTGGGACTACGTGAAGGTGCTCAAGACGATCCCGGCCGCGGAGGCGTTCCGCGCGCCCTCGGCGGACTGCAAGCTATGAGCGGATTCGCGCAGAACACGTTCAACGGGTTGGTGAGCGGGGCGTTCTACGCCCTGCTCGCCCTCGGGCTCGCGGTCATCTTCGGCATGCTGCGCGTGGTCAACTTCGCGCACGGGGCGTTCTACATGCTCGGCGCGTTCGGGGCGTACGTGCTGCTCACCGAGGCGGGCGTGCCGTTCTGGGCGGCACTGGTGATCATGCCGGTGGGGCTGGGACTGCTCGGCATGGCGCTGGAACGCGCCGTGATCCACCGGCTGACCAAGCTCGACCCGCTCTACAACTTCCTGCTCACCTTCGGCCTGACACTGATCCTTCAGGACCTGGTGAAGCTGCGCTACGGCGTGCAGTCCAGCCCGTACCAGACCCCGTCGCTGTTGAGCGGGTCGGTGAACTTCGGCCTGTTCGACTTCCCGACGTACCGGGTGTTCATCCTCGGCTTCGCGGTGCTGCTCTGCGTCGCGGTGTGGTGGGTGCTGACCCGTACCCGGATCGGCATGGTGGTCCGCGCGTCCACCGAGCGACCCGACCTGACCCGCGCCTTCGGCATCGACGTCGGGCGCTGGGTGACGCCGGTCTTCGGCTTCGGGATCGGGCTGGCCGGCCTCGCCGGCGTGCTGGCAGCGCCGATGCGCGCGGTCAACCCGCTGATGGGGGCTGACCTGATCATCGTGGTGTTCGCGGTGGTCGTGATCGGTGGACTGGGCTCGATCTTCGGTTCGGTGGCTGCCGGCTTCGGCATCGGCCTGGTGCAGGCGTGGGGTGAGGCGTACCTGTCCGCCTTTCCCATCGTCTCCCAGACCATCGTCTTCGTCGTGATGGCCGGCGTGCTGCTCTGGCGTCCGGCCGGCCTGTTCGGTCGTGAGGAGGCTCCCGCATGACCAGCACCGTGGACACTCCCGCCGACGCGTCCCGCCCGACTCCGCCGTCCGGGCTGATCGCCGTGGCCCGGGCCCCCGGTTGGGCGCGCTACGCGCTGCTCGCCGTCGGGCTGGTCGTGGCCTTGTGGCTGCCCAACGGCCTCTACCCGGCGGTGGCGGTGGACATCCTCTGCTGGGCGTTGTTCGCCGTCGCGGTGGACCTGCTGCTCGGCTTCACCGGGCTGATGTCCTTCGGTCACGCCGCGTTCTGGGGCACCTCGGCGTACGTCACCGGGTTGGTGGCCATCCACGCGGGCCTGCCGTTTCCCCTGGCCGTGCTGGCCGGGGCGCTCGCCGCGGCGGTGCTGGCGGTACCGATCGGCTACCTGGCGGTCAAGCGGACCGGCATCTACTTCGCCATGGTGACCCTGGCCTTCGCGCAGATGGTCTACTACGTGGCCAACGAGTGGCGTTCGGTCACCCAGGGCGAGAACGGGCTCCAGGGGGTGCCCCGCGAGCTGTTCGGCCTCGATCTCACCGACGACTACTTCTTCTACTACGCGATCCTGCCGATCGTGCTGCTCGGGTTGGCCGCCGCCTGGCGGATCGTGCACTCCCCGTTCGGTCGGGTGCTGGTCGGCATCCGGGACAACCCGGCCCGGGCACGGGCTCTGGGGTACCCGGTGCATCGTTACAAGCTCACCGCGTTCGTGCTCTCCGGGTTCATCGCCGGCCTCGGCGGTGGGCTGTTCGCGGTCGGCCACCGGTTCGTCTCGCTGGACGTACTGCACTGGACCACCTCCGGCAAGGCCGTCATCGTGGTGGTGCTCGGCGGCATCGGCACCCTCTGGGGTGGGGTGCTCGGCGCCGGCATCGTGGTCCGGTTGGAGGACTGGCTGTCGTTCTCCGGCTTCGAGACGATCGGACTGGTGACCGGCGGCATCTTCGTCCTCGTGGTGGTGCTGTTCCGCCGGGGCATCTGGGGCAGCGTCGCCGCGCTGGCCCACCGGCTGGCGGCCCGCCGCCGGTAAATCCCGCGACGGCGCATCCGCCGCGCGTCGTTTCAGCGAATCCCCGGGTGGAAAAACCATCTACCCGGGGGTACGTCTGGTGCTGACCGATCCGATGCCGGCGGAGGCCGTGGAGATCGCGCACAAACAGGTGTCGTTGGCGGCCGAGGACGTGGACGCCAACGGTGTGGCCTCCTTGCTGCTGGAGTTGGTCGAGGCGTGGGGCGTGCCGGCGTTCTGGGAGCAGGTCTGCCGTCCGCTGCTGGCCCGGCTGTCGGGGCGTAGCGCCGCCGAGGTCGTCGTCGAGCACGCCCTCTGCGAGGGGGTCCGGGTCGGGTTGGACGTCTACCGCCGCGAGCCGGGCCGGTCGCTGCCCACCGGTGGGGTGCTGCTGGCCGGGGTCGAGAAGGAGGCGCACAGCCTCGGCCTGCAGGCTCTGGCCGCCGCGCTGCGCGAGCAGGGTCGCGGCTGTCTGAATCTCGGCCCGGCGCTGCCCTGGCCGGCGCTGCCCAGCGCGGTGCACCGGGCCCGCCCGCACACCGTCGTGCTCTGGTCGCAGACGCCGGTCACCGGCCGCGCGTACCGCCTGGTGCGCTTCGCCCGGGACTTCCCGCGCCTTCGGGTGTACGGCGCGGGGCCGGGCTGGATCGAGCCGCTCGCCGCGCCGTCGGCGCGTCTCGACTCGCTGTCGGACGCGGTCGCCGCCTGTCTGGCCGTGCCACCAGGGCGTGATGCCCACCACATACGATACGGATCGGTGCCGTATCGTTAATACGGGTCGTAGGCTGACCCACGTTACGAGTCTGACCCGTATCGTATTGCGCCGCGGGTGAAGCGTGGGGGGAAACCAGGCATGGAGCTGCACGACAACACGGGCCACCCGAGGAGGTGGGCGATCCTGGGGGTGCTGGTGATCAGCCTCCTCGTGGTCGTCCTCGACAACACGATCCTCAACGTGGCCCTGCGCACTCTGGCCGACCCGGTGCACGGCCTCGGCGCCAGCCAGGGTGAGCTGGAGTGGGCCATCAACTCCTACACGCTGGTCTTCGCCGGGCTGCTGTTCACCTTCGGAGTTCTCGGCGACCGCGCCGGCCGCAAGCGCTTCCTGATGATCGGTCTGGCGCTGTTCGGCCTGGCGTCGCTGCTCTCCGCGTACGCCCAGAGTCCCGGCCAGCTCATCGCGGCCCGCGCCCTGATGGGCGTCGGCGGCGCGGCCATCATGCCGGTGACGCTGTCGATCATCTCCAACGTCTTCGACCCGCGTGAGCGTGGTCGCGCCATCGGCGTCTGGGCCGGCGCGGTCGGTCTCGCCGTGGCCATCGGCCCGATCCTCGGCGGCGCGCTGCTGGAGCACTTCTGGTGGGGCTCGGTCTTCCTGATCAACGTGCCGGTGGTCGTCGCCGGCGTGATCCTGGTGGCCCTGCTGGTCCCCGAGTCGCGCGACCCGCGGCCGAGCCGGGTCGACGTGCTCGGCGTCCTGCTCTCCGTGGTCGGCCTGGTCGCCCTGTCCTACGGCATCATCGACGGCGGCGAGCACGGCTTCGACCGCCCGCTGGCCTGGGGCTCGATCCTGGTCGGCATCGCGGTGCTGGCCTGGTTCGTGCAGCACGAGCGGCGCAGCGACCACCCGTCGCTGGACGTCCGGCTGTTCAAGGTGCCCCGGTTCGCCGCGCCGGTCGCCATCGTCGGCCTGGTGTTCTTCGCCGCGATGGGCTCGATGTTCTTCGGTTCGTTCTACCTGCAACTGGTGCGCGGCTACAGCCCGCTGCAGACCGGTCTGCTCTTCCTGCCCTTCGCCGGCGCCCAGCTGATCTTCGCGCCGCGCAGCGCCGCGATGGTCCGCCGCTACGGCGGCCGTGCCGTCGCCACCGTGGGGCTGGCGCTGACCGTGATCTCGCTCGCCGCGTTCGTGTTCATCGGCGCCTCCACCCCGATCTGGATCGTTCTGCTCGTCTTCCTGATCCAGGGCGCCGGGATGGCCAACATCATGCCGCCGGCCACCGAGTCGATCATGTCGGCGCTGCCCCGCGAGAAGGCCGGCGTCGGCTCCGCGGTCAGCAACACCATCCGTCAGGTGGCCGGCGCGCTCGGCGTCGCGGTCCTCGGCTCGGTGCTCTCCGCGGTCTACCGCAGCGACATCGGTGACGCGTTGACCGGCCTGCCCACGCCGGCCCGCGACGCGGCCAACGAGTCGATCTCCGGGGCGTACGCGGCGGCGGGCCAGCTCGGCCCGGCGGCGCCGGCGCTGATCTCGGCGGCCAACGACGCCTTCGTCACCGCCATGCACTGGGCGGCCGGGCTCTCCGGGATCATCGCCGCACTCGGAATCATCGTGGTGCTGCGCTGGATGCCGGGCAAGGAGGACACCAGCCTCGCCCCGGCGGCCCCGGTCGCCGAGCCCGAGTTGGCCGGCACGGCATAGGTTCGGGGAGAATGTCGGACATGACGTCCACTGCCGATGCTCCGCGGTCGCCCGGGCGACCGCGGAGCCTCCGCGCCGACGAGGCGATCATCGAGGCCACCCTGGACCTGCTCGCCGAGGGCAGCACCATCGAGGCGCTCTCGATCGAGGCCATCGCCGCCCGTGCCGGGGTCGGCAAGGCCACCATCTACCGCCGCTGGGCCGGCAAGGACGCGCTGCTGCTCGACGCGCTGCGGCGACTCAAGGGCGTCCTGGCGCAGCCGGCCGGTCACTCCGTCCGCGACGACCTGGTGCTGCTGGTCGGCGCGATCGGCCAGAACGTCGACCCGCGAGCGGCGAAGATCATGCCCTGCCTGGCGCCCGCCGTGAACCGCAGCGCCGACCAGTTCCAGCTCTACCAGAACATCATCTCGCCCCGCCGGCAGTTGATGCGCGAGGTGCTGCGACGCGGCATCGACGAGGGTGTGCTCCGCGCCGACATCGACGTGGAGGTGACGATGGCGCTGCTCACCGGGCCCATGCTGATCCAGCGGGTGCTGCAGTGGAATCCGGACCTGGACGAGCAGACCCTTCCCGAGCGGGTCGTCGACGCCGTACTGGAGGGCATTCAGGTCCGCTGAGCCGGCCCCTGGCCGGCGTCGGTCAGCCGGCCGGGGCGCGCAGCCGGTGCAGGCGCAGCGCGAGCTGCACCTCCAACGCCCGATCGGGTCGTTGCCAGTCGGTGCCGAGCAACTGTCCCACCCGCTCCAGCCGCTGGGTCACCGTGTTGACGTGCACGTGCAGTTGTTCGGCGGCCCGGGCCAGGCTGCCACCCACCCCGAAGTACGCCTCCAGCGTCTTCACCAGAGCCGTGCCCCGCCGGGCGTCGTAGTCGACCACCGGCCCGACGGTGGCGCTGAGGAACTGGGTCACGTCCTTCTCGCCCCGATCACCGACCGTCCCCAGCAGCAACCCGACGAAGCCCAGCTCCACCGTGCTCGCACCCTGACCGGCGCGGCCCAGAGCGCCCAGCGCGGTCAGGCACCGGTCCGCCTCGTGGAACGTGGCCGCCAGCGCCCCCGGCCCGTTCGACGGGCCACTCGCCCCGGCGGTCACCGGTCGTCCGGTCACCCGGGACAAGTCCCGTGCGACCGCGCGAGCACTGCCACCGGCGTCCAGCCCCGGCAGCATCAGCACCACCCGGCCGTCGCGCGCCGCGGCCAGCCCGCCGCGCGCCGAGGCGTACGTGGTGGCCCAGGACAGCACCCGCTGCCGAGCCGAGCCGGTCGCGGCGATCGCGTCGTCGCCCACCGCCACCAGCACGTGCGGCGCGTCCAGGTCCACCCCGAGCCGGCGGGCCCGGCTGCGCAGCGCGTCGGTGTCCCGTAGTGGGCGGGCGATCAGGTCGTCCAGCAGCTCACCACGGACCCGCCCCTCCGCCTCCGCGACCGTCCGGCGGAACAACAGCAACAGCGCGGTCACCAGCGCGGCGCGCTCCAGGATCCGCTGATCGGCGTCGACCAACTCGTCGTCCGGACGCAGCACGAGCGCACCCAGGTTCTCCGCGCCCGCCACCACCGCCGCGTACCAGAGTGGGCTGCGCCGCACGCTGCGTCCCTCGGTGCGGGACGCCGCCACCGCCTCGACGATGTCCGCCCGGTCCGGCTCGTCGATCTCGCCGACCCGGGCCAGCAGGCGGCCCTCGGCGTCCAGCGCCAGCAGGGCGCCGCCCAGCACCTCGGTCACCGCGGCCGCCACGTCCTCCACACCGCCGCCGCGCAGCACCAGCGCCGTCATCCGGTCGTGTGCCGCCGCGGCCCGCTCCACCGAGCTGCTGTGCGCCCGGATGGTGGTGTTCGCCGCCGACAGCTCGGCCAGCGCCGACCGGGTCTCGGTCAGCAGCCGGGCGGTGTCGATCGCCACCGCGGCGTGCGCGGCGAGGGAGACCAGCAGAGCCACCTCCTCCCGGACGAATGGCCGAGCCGAACGGTTCGCCGCGTAGAGCACACCGATCGAGGTGGAGCCGAGCCGTAGCGGCACCCCGAGGATCGCCACCAGCCCCTCCTCCCCGACCCCGGCGTCGATCTCGCCGGTGTGGTGGAAGCGCGCGTCCTCTCCGTAGTTTGCGGTGACGTACGGAGCGCCGGACTGGGCCACCAGACCACCGAGGCCGGCACCCATCGGCAGGCGGAGCCGCTGGAAGCGGGCTGAGACCGACCCGTCGGTCACCCGCATGTAGGTGTCGCCGCGCTCGTCGTCGTTCAGCGTCATGTACGCCACGTCCGCGCCGAGCAGATTGCGGGCCCGGTGCACGATCGCCCGCAGCACGTCGTCCAGGTCGCGTAGCCCGGCCAGGTCGCTGACCGTGTCGTACAGGCCGGACAGCTCGGTCTCGCGGCGGCGCCGACGCTCCAACAACGCGCGAACCCGCAACGCCACCGATTTGGCCTGCTCTAGCTCGGCCAGCCGGTCGGGCGGCAGCCCGGCGGCGCGCGCGGCCACCAACGGTCCCTCGAACTCGACCGCCGCGGCCTCCCGAGCGAGCAGTTCCAGGAACTCCACCGGCGATGACATGGTCGACATTGTGCTCGGGCCCACTAGTTGGCCGTCCAGCCCCCGTCGAGGGCGATCGACGCGCCGGTGATGAACGCCGCAGGCGGCGAGCAGAGGTACGCCAGCAGCTCGGCCACCTCCTCCGGTTCGATCAGTCGCTTGATCGCCGCCCGGGCCAGCATGATCTTCTCGATCACCTCGGTCTCGTCGATGCCGTGGCTGGCCGCCTGGTCGGCGATCTGGCTCTCCACCAGGGCCGTGCGCACGTACGCCGGGTTGATGCAGTTGGCCGTCACCCCGTGCGCGGCGCCCTCCAGCGCGACCACCTTCGACAGGCCCTCCAGAGCGTGCTTGGCCGAGACGTAGGCCGCCTTGTACGGCGAGGCACGCAACCCGTGCACCGAGGAGATGTTGACGACGCGACCCCAGCCCCGGGCGTACATGTGCGGCAGCGCCCGGCGGATCAGCAGGAACGGCGCCTCCACCATCACCCGCTGGATGTACTCGAAGCGCTCGACGGGAAAGTCCTGAAGCGGCGCGACGTGCTGAAGCCCGGCGTTGTTGACCACGATGTCCACGTCCACGTCGAGGCGGTCCACCGCCGCCGCGTCGGACAGGTCCACACCCTCGGCCCGGCCGCCCGCCTCGGCCGCTACCGCCTTGGCCGCCTCCAGGTTGCGGTCCACCACGAGGACCTTCGCGCCGGCCGCACCCAGCCGCAGGGCACACGCTCGCCCGATGCCGCTGCCACCCCCGGTGACCAGGGCGGTCCGACCGGCGAGGTCGACCTGTACGACGTGGGGGACCGCCACGGGTTCTGCCGTCATGGCGCAAGAAGTTACGAGCTGTGTCCTCCCCGGCACATGGGCCGGCGACACATACTCCAGGTCGAAGCTGTGTGGCCCACCTGCCCTCGCCGCCCGCAGCCGGCCCCGCTCCCGCCCTTGTCGCCGGGCCCCGCCCACGCTGTCGCGCCGCGCTGTCGCGCCGCGCTGTCGCGCTGTCGTGCCGCGCCGCGCTGTCGTGCGCTCCAAGATCCGCGCAACATCGGGGATGTTGGTG
Organism: Micromonospora sp. B9E7; assembly: GCF_039871815.1. Classification (NCBI taxonomy): domain Bacteria; kingdom Bacillati; phylum Actinomycetota; class Actinomycetes; order Micromonosporales; family Micromonosporaceae; genus Micromonospora; species Micromonospora sp. B9E7. Next base: position 145,339 of record NZ_JBDPLX010000011.1, on the reverse strand, counting down.
TCTCCCGCGTGTCGGAGGCAGCAACATCGGGGAAGTTGTTCGGATCTTGGGCGTGGGGCGTGGGGCGTGGGGCGTGGGGCGTGGGGCGTGGGGCGTGGGGCGTGGGGCGTGGGGCGTGGGGCGTGTCCCGTGCGAACGTCGTGGGTGCGACGGTTAGGGTGTCGAACACACGTACTGCTGACGGCTGGGGAGGGGGCGGCGTGCGCGTGCTCGGTGTCGACCCGGGGTTGACCCGGTGCGGTGTGGGCGTGGTCGAGGGTGTGCCGGGGCGGCCCTGCACTCTGATCGCGTACTACGTGGTCTACACCGATCCGGCCGACGAACTGCCACTGCGCCTGCTGCACCTGGACCAGTCGCTGAACAAGCTGGTCGCCGAGCACCAGCCGGAGAGCGTCGCCGTCGAGCGGGTGTTCAGTCAGCACAACGTGCGGACGGTGATGGGCACCGCGCAGGCCAGTGGCATCGCCGTGCTGGCCGGGGCGCGCGCCGGGCTGCCCGTGCAGACGTACACCCCGAGTGAGGTGAAGGCGGCCGTGACCGGGTCCGGTCAGGCCGACAAGGCGCAGATGACCGCCATGGTGACCCGGTTGCTGCGGCTGGCCGAGCCACCGAAGCCGGCCGACGCCGCCGACGCGCTGGCGCTGGCGATCTGCCATGTCTGGCGCGGCGGGACCCGCTCGAAGTTGGCGGCGGCGGCCGACCGGGCACGACGAGGAGGAGCACGATGATCGCCAGCGTGCGCGGCACGGTGACCGCGACGGGTCCGGACCAGGCCGTGATCGAGGTCGGCGGTGTCGGTCTGGCCGTGCACTGCGCTCCCGGGACGCTCGCGGACCTGCGGGTCGGCCAGGTCGCCCGGCTCGCCACCAGCCTCATCGTGCGGGAAGACTCGCTGACCCTCTACGGCTTCGCCGACGACGACGCCAAGTCGCTGTTCGAGCTGCTGCAGACCGCCAGCGGGGTGGGCCCGCGCCTGGCGCAGGCGGTGTTGGCGGTGCACACCCCGGATGCGGTACGAAAGGCGATCGCCAACGCCGACACGGCGGCGCTGACCCGGGTGCCCGGCATCGGTAAGAAGGGTGCCGAGCGTCTGGTGCTGGAGCTGCGCGACCGGATCGGCCCGGTGCCGATCGGCGCCGACGGGGTCGCCGGCGTGACCGGCGGTGCCTGGCCGGAGCAGGTCCGGCAGGCACTCGTCGGGCTGGGCTGGACGGCCGGTCAGGCCGACCAGGCGGTGGCCGCGGTCGCGGAGACCATCGACGGTCCGACGCCGCCGGTGCCGGTCCTGCTCAAGCAGGCCATCCGCCTGCTGGGCCGTACCCGATGAGCCCTCGGCCGCGAACGGGAGGCGGCGCGATGAGCCCGAGCAGTGGGTTGGCTTTGCGGGCCCCGCGGCCGCGAACGGAGACGGCACGGTGAGCGAGACCGACGGGCTCGTCTCGGCGTACGTCAGCGATGCCGACCGGGACGCGGAGGCCACGGTCCGGCCGCGGCGACTGGCTGAGTTCATCGCCCAGGACCGGGTACGCGACCAGCTCGACCTGTTGTTGCAGGGCGCGATGCGGCGGGGTTCGCCGCCGGATCACATCCTGCTCTCCGGCCCTCCGGGGCTGGGCAAGACGAGTCTGGCCAACATCGTCGCCGCCGAGTTGGGTGCGGGCATCCGGGTGACCAGCGGCCCGGCGATCGAGCGTTCCGGTGATCTGGCGGCGATCCTGACCAGCCTCGCCGAGGGCGACGTGCTCTTCATCGACGAGATCCACCGCATCGCGCGGCCGGCCGAGGAGCTGCTCTACAGCGCGATGGAGGACTTCCGGGTCGACGTGGTGGTCGGCAAGGGTCCGGGGGCGACGGCGATCCCGCTGGACGTCGAGCCGTTCACCCTGGTCGGTGCGACGACCCGCTCGGGTCTGTTGACCGGGCCGATGCGGGACCGGTTCGGCTTCGTCGCGCACCTGGACTTCTACGCCCCGGCCGATCTGGAGACGCTGCTGCACCGTTCGGCCCGGATTCTGGGTGTGCCGATCACGGCCGACGGTGCGTCCGAGATCGCCGGCCGGTCCCGGGGCACCCCGCGGATCGCCAACCGGCTGCTGCGCCGGGTCCGTGACTACGCCGAGGTCCGGGCCGACGGCGTGGTCACCCTGGGCACCGCCCGTAAGGCCCTGACGGTGTACGACGTGGACGCGCTGGGTCTGGACCGGCTGGACCGGGCGGTGCTGACCGCGCTGGTCGACTCGTTCCGGGGTGGGCCGGTGGGGTTGTCGACGTTGGCGGTGGCGGTGGGGGAGCAGCCGGACACGGTGGAGGAGGTCTGCGAGCCGTTCCTGGTCCGGGCCGGTCTGCTGGCGCGTACGCCCCGGGGTCGGGTGGCCACCGAAGCCGCTTGGCGGCATCTGGGACGAACTCCGCCGAATGGTACATTCGGTGCAGATAGTCCGCCCGTGCCCGATCTGTTCTCGTTGGATACCGATCAGCCGTGATGTGAACGTGATCTGTGCCGCATTCGGTGTTCTCAGGTGCAGGGTTTAGACTTCGCCGCGGTCTGTACAGGACGTGAGAATCCGCCTCCGCTCCGGCACCCCCGGTGCCGGGATGGCGGCCAATGGGAAGGTCAGTAACCGTGCCTTACGCAGCAGCGGGTGGCGGGGCCGGCGGTATCACGCCGATCCTGATGATCGCCCTGCTCTTCGGTGTCATGTACTTCATGATGATCCGGCCCCAGCAGAAGCGCCGTAAGGAGGCGGAGGCGATGCAGTCCGGCCTCGGCCCCGGCGACGAGGTCGTGACCATCGGTGGGCTCTACGGCACGGTCACCGGCATCGAGGACGACACCGTCCTGATCGAGGTCGCACCGGGCGTGCAGACCCGCTACGCCCGTCCGGCCATCGCCCGGGTCGTCACCCGCGCGGAGCTGCCGAGCGAGCCGGTCACCGAGGACGCGGACACCGCCAAGGACTGACCGTCTCCTCCCGGTGGCTGGGTCCGGCGTACGGCCGGCCCACCCGGCTTCCGGGTCGCTGTGCCCGGACGGGGCAGCGGACGAGACGTGAAAACTGGATAGTTGGGTCGACGCCGGGCGTCGGCACGTTCCCGTTACCGTCGGCGATTCGCGCCGGGTGCCCGGTCCTCGTGTCGGCATCTCGTCGGCTCAAGGCAGACCCGTCGGGCGGGATCACCGGCCCGGCACCGCCGTCGCTGCGTAGAGCGGCGCGACCGTACAGGGAGACAGGACAGCCGTGGCACCACCTCAGGGACAGATGCGCCCCGGGCGGCAGCTCGCCGTGCTCGGGTTCATCTTCGTCGTCCTCTATCTTTTGGTGTTCTTCTCGGGTGCCAGCGGCAGCCTGAAGGACCGGCTCGAGCCCCGGCTCGGTCTGGACCTCATCGGCGGGACCCGGGTGACGCTGGAGGCGACCAACACCGTCGACGGCAAGCCCCCGACGGCGGAGAACCTCGAGGAGGCCCGCCAGATCATCGAGAGCCGCGTCAACGCGTTCGGCGTGGCCGAGGCCGAGGTGGTCACCGAGGGCAACCGGAACATCGTCATCTCCCTGCCCGGTGAGAACCGGAACCTCGACGACGTGGGCGAAGCGGCTGAGCTGCGCTTCCGCAAGGTGCTCAAGGCCGCCGACGGCAGCGGGACGGCCGCGGTGCCACCGCCGGCCGCCACGCCGACGCCGTCCGGTGCCGCCTCGCCGACCCCGTCCGGTGCCGCGTCGCCGACCCCGTCGGGCAGTGGCGCGCCGAAGGCGACCGCGTCCCCCAGCGGCGGTCAGGGTGGAATGGCCCCGGCGTCGCCCAGCGCCACGCCGACCCCGTCGGCCTCCGCCTCGCCGAGTGCCGCCGCGCCCTCGCCGAGCGCCAGCGAGGAGCCGGTGCCGGCCAGCATCGAGGAGCAGCGCAAGGCCGTCGAGCAGAAGGTCGGCGCCGCCTCGTGGCAGGCCGCCAACGGGCTGCAGGGGCCGGCCGACCTGACCGCCGACCCGTCGCTGGCCGACAAGCTCAAGCCGTTCGGCACGCTGACGCCGCGAGAGGTGGCCGTGCTGCCGGCACAGATGCAGTTCAACGTGCCGACGATCGGCTGCGCGCAGCTCGACCAGCGTCCCCCGGCGTCGATCTCCGACGCGAAGCAGCAGGTGGTCTCCTGCGAGGACGGCGCCTCGAAGTACCTGCTCGACCAGGCCAAGGTGCTGGGCACCGACGTGTCCGACGCGGACGCGGTGCTCGACCAGACCAACTCCTGGGTGGTCAGCCTGGACTTCACCGGCGACGGCCAGGGCAAGTGGACCGCGCTGACCCGTGAGGCGTTCAACAACGAGGGCCAGGCCTGCGACGCGACCGCGTTGGGCCAGGACGGCAAGTGCCGGGTGGCCGTCGTGCTGGACAACGAGATCGTCTCCTCCCCGGAGATCCAGGGCGTGCTGACCGGCAACTCCCAGATCACCGGCACCTTCACCCAGAAGGACGCCAGCACCCTCGCCGGCCAGCTCCGCTACGGCGCGCTGCCGGTGACCTTCGAGCAGCAGGAAGCGCAGAACGTCACCGCCACGCTGGGTGCCAGCCACCTGCGCGCCGGTCTGCTCGCGGCCGGCATCGGCATGCTGCTGGTCATCATCTACTCGTTCTTCTACTACCGGCTGCTCGGCTCGGTGATCTTCCTGAGCCTCATCCTCTCCGCGCTGCTCGTCTTCGGCGCGCTGGTGGTGCTCGGCCGGCAGATCGGCTTCACGCTCACCCTCGCCGGCATCGCCGGCATGATCGTCTCACTCGGTGTGGCGGCGGACTCGTTCGTCATCTACTTCGAACGGTTGAAGGACGAGATCCGCGAGGGGCGCAGTCCGCGTAGCGCGGTGCCCCGTGCCTGGATCCGGGCCCGTCGGACGATCATCTCGGCCAACGCGATCACCCTGCTCTCCGCAGTGGTGCTCTACGTGGTCTCGGTCGGCACGGTCAAGGGCTTCGCCTTCGCACTCGGTCTGGCCACGGTGCTGGACCTCGTGGTGGTGTTCCTCTTCCGGCACCCGATCATGACGATGTTCGCCCGGACCCGGGCGTTCCTGTCCCCGCGGGTCAGCGGTCTGGGCCGGGCGCTCCCGGCTCGCAACCAGCCGACTCAGCAGCCCCGCAACCCGCGCGCCAAGGAGGCCTGAGATGGCTGAAAACGGTCTGGCGAGCCGCCTCTACAACGGCGAGGCCGGTCTCAACATCGTCGGCCGCCGAAAGCTCTGGTTCGGCGTCGCCGGGGTCCTGATCCTGATCGCGATCCTCAGCTTCGGGCTGCGCGGTTTCAGCCTCGGCATCGAGTTCGCCGGCGGCAACTCGTTCCAGGTGCCGGCCAGCGTCGGCACCCTCGAGGACGCCGAGCGTGAGGTCAACTCGGCTCTCGCCACGGAGAACACCGGCATCGAGGTGGTCACCGCACAGAAGGTCGGCGGCACCGGCGGCGACACCTACGAGCTGCGTACCCCGCAGCTCAGCGCCGACCAGACCACCGCGGTCAAGGCCCAGATCGCCGAGGACCTCGGCATCGACGTGGGCCAGATCAGCAGCAACCAGGTCAGCGAGGCGTGGGGCAGCCAGGTCACCGAGCGGGCCGTGCTCGGTCTGGTGATCTTCATCGCGCTGGTGATGGTCTACCTGATCCTGCGCTTCGAGTGGCGGATGGCGGTCGCCGCGGTCGCCTCGCTGATCACGAACCTGATCCTGACCGCCGGTATCTACTCGCTGGTCGGCTTCGAGGTCACCCCGTCGACGATCATCGGCTTCCTCACGATCCTGGGCTTCGCGCTCTACGACGTGGTGGTGGTCTTCGACAAGGTCCAGGAGAACACCCGCGGCATCACCGCGAACAACAACCAGACGTACGGCGAGGCGGCCAACCTGGCCATCAACCAGAGCCTCATGCGGTCGTTGAACACCTCGGTGGTCGCCCTGCTGCCGGTCGGCGGTCTGCTCTTCATCGGTGCCGGTCTGCTCGGCGCCGGCACGCTGAAGGACCTCGGTCTGGTGCTGTTCGTCGGTATGGCGGTGGCGTTCCTGACCTCCATCCTGGTGGCCACGCCGCTGCTGGCGCTGTTGAAGAACTACGACCCGCGGATCCAGGCGCACAACAAGCGCGTCCTGACCCGGCGGGGCGGGCTCGCCCGCGGCGAGGTCACCGGCAAGGGTGCTGCCGCGAGCCCCGCGGCCCAGGCCGACGCGGCCGACGAGCCGCTCGACCCGGACGCCGCCGCGCTGGCCGGCGCCGCCCCGAAGGTGGGCGCACGGCCGGCAGGCAAGCGGCCAACCGGAGCCCGAGGCGGTCGCCCTGGTGGCGGCGGCAACCGGCCGGGTGGCGCCAAGCGGCGCTGACCTGACCGGAAACACCCGAACGGAAACACCCGAACGGAAACACCCGAACGGCGTCCGGCATGCTGTGCGAGCGAGCAGCATTGCCGGACGCCGTCGTCTTTGAAGGAGAGCGGAACAGCCGTGACGGAGACCCACAGCACCGAGGCGCGCGGGGACAGCGGCCCGGAGACCGCCCGACTGGTCGCCAGCCGGGTGCTGGACGTGCCCGACTTCCCCAAGCCCGGCGTCCTGTTCAAGGACCTGATGCCGCTGTTCGCCGACGGGAAGGTCTTCCGTGAGGTGGTCGACGGGATCGTCGCGTACCACGGGCGGGACGCCTTCGACGTGGTGGTCGGCATCGAGGCGCGTGGCTTCGTCGTCGCCGCAGCCGTCGCGTACGCGGCCGGGGTCGGCGTGGTGCCGGTGCGTAAGGCGGGCAAACTGCCCCGCCCGGCGCACTCGGTCTCCTACGCGTTGGAGTACGGCGAGGCCACCCTGGAGGTGCACGAGGACGCCTTCACGGCCGGGCACCGGGTGCTGGTCGTGGACGACGTGCTGGCCACCGGCGGCACCGCCGAGGCGACGCTGGATCTGGTCGAGCGGGCCGGTGGGACCGTCACCGGCTTCACCGTGCTGCTGGAACTCGGATTCCTGGGTGGGCGGGAGCGGCTGGCGCAGCGTCCCGTCCATGCCCTGCTGACCGTTTGAGTCGGTCGACGCGTCGCTGACCGTTTGATGCCAGGTCCGTCGAGGTGGAGCCGGTGCCGACCGTCCGGCGGAGCGGCAGGGGGCCGTCCGTGCGGGTAGCATTGCCCTTTGCTGAGCCCGGCGTACGTCCGGCGAGGCGAGACCAGGCCGGCCGATGTTCGGTCGGTGTGTTTCCGGCGAGCGGTGAGGAGGCCGGTGTCCCACGATGTCGTCCCTCCGGCGGAGGGCACGGTGCACCCGACAGGCGACGCTGACGGCTCGGTGACCGACCGGACAGGCGACGTGCCGGCCCGGGTGACGGGCACCGGCAACGGCTCCAGCAGGGCTGCGGGCGAGAGCACGGCCCGCCCGATCAGCGCCCCGCCGAGTGCCGAGGCGTCGCCCGGCGCCGACGGGGTGGTGGTGCCGTTCCCGACGGACGCGGGCATCGACCCGTCGCCGAGCGGGGGCTTCGGGCTGTCCAACGCACCCACCGGCCGGCGGGTGCGGGCCCGGCTGGCCCGGTTCAACGCGCCCTGGCAGACCTCGCAGGTCAGCGAGGTGCTGGAGCCGCTCATCGCGAGCCACCGGGACAACCACCCCAAGGCCGACGCCCGGCTGCTCCAGCGCGCCTTCGACACGGCCGCGCGGTGGCACTCCGGGCAGTACCGCAAGTCCGGTGACCCGTACATCACCCACCCTCTCGCCGTGGCGACCATCCTCGGCAACCTGGGGATGGACACGACCACGTTGGTCGCCGCGCTGCTGCACGACACCATCGAGGACACCGAATACACTCTCGACCAGATGCGCGCCGACTTCGGCGGCGAGGTCGCCCTGCTGGTCGACGGCGTCACCAAGCTCGACAAGGTCAAGCTGGGTGACGCGGCCAAGGCCGAGACGATCCGCAAGATGGTCGTGGCGATGGCCAAGGACCCTCGGGTGCTGGTGATCAAGCTGGCCGACCGGCTGCACAACATGCGCACCCTGACCTTCCTGCCCCGCCCCAAGCAGGAGCAGAAGGCCAAGGAGACGCTGGAGATCCTGGCGCCCCTCGCGCACCGGCTCGGTATGAACACGATCAAGTGGGAGCTGGAGGATCTGTCCTTCGGTACGTTGTTCCCGAAGCGCTACGAGGAGATCAACCGGCTGATCGGGGAGCACCAGCCGCAGCGGGAGTCGCTGCTGCGGCAGGTCACTCAGAAGGTCGGCACCGACCTGAAGGCCGCCAAGATCAAGGCGGAGACCACCGGTCGGCCGAAGCACCTCTACTCGATCTACCAGAAGATGATCGTGCGGGGTCGCGACTTCAACGACATCTACGACCTGGTCGGCGTGCGGATCCTGGTCGACACGGTTCGGGACTGCTACGCGGCGCTGGGTGTGATCCACGCCAACTGGCAGCCGGTGCCGGGCCGGTTCAAGGACTACATCGCCATGCCCAAGTTCAACATGTACCAGTCGTTGCACACGACGGTCATCGGGCCCACCGGCAAGCCGGTGGAGATGCAGATCCGCACGTACGCGATGCACCGCACCGCCGAGTTCGGCATCGCCGCGCACTGGAAGTACAAGGAGCACAAGGGCACCCAGATCGTCGGCCCGCCCGCGCACATCGACGAGATGACCTGGCTGCGGCAACTGCTCGACTGGCAGCGTGAGGCGGCCGACCCCAGCGAGTTCCTGGACGCGCTGCGCTTCGACCTGTCCAGCCAGGAGGTGTACGTCTTCACCCCGAAGGGTGACGTCATCCCGCTGCCGACCGGCTCGACGCCTGTGGACTTCGCGTACGCGGTGCACACCGAGGTCGGGCACAAGTGCATCGGCGCGCGGGTCAACGGCAAGCTGGTGCCGCTGGAGTCGACGCTGTCCAACGGCGACGTGATCGAGATCTTCACCTCCAAGTCGGAGACCGCCGGCCCGACGCAGGACTGGCTCGGCTTCGTCAAGAGCCCTCGCGCGCGTACGAAGATCCGCCAGTACTTCAACAAGGAGCGCCGCGAGGAGGCGATCGAGGCCGGCAAGGACGCGATCGTCAAGGCGATGCGCAAGCAGGGCATGCCGCTGCAGCGGATGCTCACCTCCGACGCGCTGATGTCGATCGCCCGGGACCTGCACCTGGCCGACGTGGCGTCGCTGTACGCGGCGGTCGGCGACAGTCAGGTCTCCGCGCAGTCGGTGGTGCAGAAGCTGATGGCCGCGTACGGCGGCGAGGAGGGCGCGGCGGAGGACATCGCCGAGACCGCCGTCGCCACCCGGCCACCACGCAGCCGGCAGAGCAGCAGCGACCCCGGTGTCGTGGTCCGGGGCGTCAGCGACGTCTGGATCAAGCTGGCCCGTTGCTGCACCCCGGTCCCACCGGACTCGGTGTTCGGCTTCGTCACCCGCTCCGGCGGGGTGAGCGTGCACCGCGACGACTGCGCCAACGCCGAGGACCTGCGGGCGCAGAGCGAGCGGGTGGTCGAGGTGAGTTGGAAGCTCACCTCCGCCTCGACGTTCCTGGTCGCCATCCAGGTCGAGGCACTGGACCGGCACAAGCTGCTGGCCGACGTCACCCGGGTGCTCTCCGACGAGCGGGTCAACATCCTCTCCGCCACCGTCACCACGACCCGCGACCGGGTGGCGGTGAGCCGGTTCAGCTTCGAGATGGCCGACCCGAAGCACCTGGGCCATCTGCTGGCCACGGTCCGCAAGGTCGACGGCGTCTTCGACGCCTACCGGGTCACCTCCGGGGCCTGACGCCCACCGGATCAGTCCCGGGGCTCGACGCGTACCCCGTAAACGACAGCGCCCGCCGGCTCAGCCGGCGGGCGCTTCGTCGTCGCTCGGGTGTCAGCCCTGCGGGTTGCTCATGGTGAGGTCCTTGATGATGACCTCCTTCTTCGGGTGGCCACCACCGGCCTGCTGGGCGAACGCCCCGTCGTCACCGGCCTTGGCCACGTCCTTGACGATGTCCAGACCACCGGTGATGGTGCCGAGCACCGTGTACGCCGGGTCCAGCGGCGAGTCGCCGTAGACGATGAAGAACTGGCTGCCGGTGCTGCCCGGCTGGCCGGAGTTGGCCATCGCGATGACACCCTCCGGGTACGGAGGGCGCTTGTCGGTGGGCAGGTTCTCCTCGGGCAGGCGGTAGCTCGGGCCGCCCTGGCCGTCGGTCTCCCGCCAACCGTTGCCGGTGGCGCTGGGGTCGCCGCACTGCAACACCTTGATGCCCTCGGTCACCAGGCGGTGGCACTTGGTGTTGTCGAAGAAGTTCTTCTCCGCGAGGTAGGTGAAGCTGCCCGCCGTGCACGGCACCAGCGAACGGTCGACCTTGGCGGTGATCGGACCGAGGTTGGTGTCGATCGTCATGGTCTGCACACCGGTGCCGGACTGCTCGTTGCTCGGCACCCCGACGTCCTTGATCTGCGGGGGCCGCTGCTCGGTGGGCAGTGCGTTGAACGCGCACTCGGACGCTCCGGGCGCGGCGGCGTTGGTGGCGGGCTTGTCGTCGTCACCGCCCAGGCTCACCGCCAGCCAGACGGTGCCGGCGACCACGAGCACCAGCGCGGCACCCGCGCTGACGATCGCCTGCGTCTGCCGGCGCTTGCGGGCCTTGGCCGAGCGCTCGGCCATCTCCTTCTCGAGCCGGGCGCGTGCCGCCGCGCGCTGCCGCTCTCTGGTGGACGTCACGCCTGGATCCTCCTGGCTGTCTGCTGCTGAGTGCCGACTGGGTGGGTGGTGGCGACCGGTCAGCCGGCGCTCGGGCTGCTGACCGGAGCGCCGCTGGCCGGGGGCGCCGCACCGGTGACCGGCTCACCGACCGTGAGGCTCTGGATCGTCACGTCGGTGCTGGGCTTGACCTTGACCCCGGTCCCATTGTCCACGGTCGGGAGGGCGCCGATCTTTTCCACCACGTCCAGTCCGCCGGTCACCCGGCCGATCACCGGGAACTTCGGGTCGGTGGTGGTGAAGTCCTTGAAGAAGAGCAGGAACTGGCTGCCGTTGCTGCCCGGCGGGTTGGAGATCATCGCCACGGTGCCCTTCGGGTACGTCGGCGGTTGGCCGGGGGCCGGGCTGGCCGACGGGGACGCCGACGGCACGGTCGGCAGTTCCTCGTCGTAGAACGAGTAGGTCGGCCCACCGAGGCCGGTGCCGCTGGGGTCGCCGCAGCGCAACGCGCCCTCCGCGGTGATCTCGTGGCACTTGGTGTTGTCGTAGAACGACCGGCTCGCCAGGTGGGCGATGCTCGCCGCCGCGCACGGGGAGTTGGTCAGGCTCAGCTCGGCGGTGATCGGCGCGCCCTGGTCGGTCGTCACCGTCATCGTCCGGGTGCCGTCGGTGGGCAGGTCCTTGGTCGCCGGCGTGCCCACGTCCTTGAGGTTCGTGTTGGCCGTCGCGTCCTGCGGCGTCCAGATGCAGGTCTCCGCCGCCGCCGTGTTCTGCTTCGGGTCGGAGTCGAACGCCCCGAGCGCCCAGGCCGAGCCGGCCACGACCAGCACGAGGATCAGAGCGGCCCCGACCCCGGCCTGGATCTGCCGACGGCGCCGTGTGGCGGCGGCCCGGCGAGCCAACTGCCGGTCGAGCTTGGCCCGCGCCAGTTTGCGCTGCCGGTCCCTGCTGGAAGCCACCCGTGCTCCCCTTTCCTCTACCTGGTCGTCGCCGGCGGCCGGGCGTCCCGGCCCGTCCTGGCGTCACGTGTGTCGCGCCACACGCCCGCCAGAGTGTACGGCTAGCGACTGGGAATGTGGTGTACGAGGTTCCACCCCATCCCGAGCAGCGCTTATCGGGTGTTGTCACTGTGCCCGGCGGGGCCCCTGAGGCGGACGCGGCAAAGTCCCTCGCCACGCCCGTTAGGCTGCTGGGCAGGACGACGACTGCTCGACGGAGAGGACAGCGCCCGTGCTCGTGGCCGGCTTTCCCGCGGACGCCTTCGGCACCAACTGCTACGTGGTCGCCACCGCGCCGGGGGAGCAGTGCGTGGTGGTCGACCCCGGCATCGGGGTGCTCGACCAGCTCGACGCGCTGCTCGCCGAGCACCGCCTGCATCCGGCCGCCGTGCTGCTCACCCACGGCCACCTCGACCACACCTTCTCGGTCGCGCCGGTCTGCGGCGCGCGTGGCATCACCGCCTACGTGCACCCCGGTGACCGGGAGATGCTGGCCGACCCGGCCAAGGGCCTCTCCAGCGACCTGACGTCGCTCTTCGGGGGCCGGCTGAGCTACACCGAACCGGAGGACGTGGCGGAGCTGACCGACGGCGCCACCCTCACCCTCGCCGGTCTGGAGATCGCCGTCGACCATGCCCCGGGCCATACCGGCGGGTCGGTGCTGTTCCGGCTGCCGGGCGCTGGGTCGGGCTGGGAGGCTGACGAGCTGTGCCTCTCCGGTGACGTCCTCTTCGCCGGGTCGATCGGCCGCACCGACCTGCCGGGCGGAAGCATGCCGGCCATGCTCACCAGCCTGCGCGACAAGATCCTTCCGCTGGCCGACGACACGGTCGTGCTGCCCGGCCACGGGCCCACCACCACCATCGGCCGCGAGCGCGTCAGTAACCCGTACCTCGTCGAGGTGGCGCAGGTCGGCGGCGGCCGACCGGCGGCGCCCACCCGGGGCCTCTAGACCTTCTCCGCGCCGCGCGCGGACCCACGACACCACCGCGCCGCAGGCGCGGAACCGCAAGGAGTACGCCGATGAGCAAGCCCACGCCCATTTCCGGCTTCCCGGAGTGGACCCCCGGCCAGCGGATGATCGAGCAGTTCGTGCTGGACCGGATCCGGGCCACCTTCGAGCTGTACGGTTTCGCGCCGCTGGAGACCCGCGCGGTGGAGCCGCTGGACCAGTTGCTGCGCAAGGGCGAGACCTCGAAGGAGGTCTACGTGATCCGGCGGTTGCACGCGGACGCGGACGGCGCGGGCGGCGACGACCAGCTCGGCCTGCACTTCGACCTGACCGTGCCGTTCGCCCGGTACGTGCTGGAGAACGCCGGCAAGCTGGCCTTCCCGTTCCGCCGCTACCAGATCCAGAAGGTGTGGCGGGGTGAGCGGCCGCAGGAGGGCCGCTACCGGGAGTTCGTCCAGGCCGACATCGACATCGTCGACCGGGACACCCTGGCCCCGCACCACGAGGCGGAGATGCCCCTGGTCATCGGGGACGCGCTGCGGTCGTTGCCGATCCCGCCGGTGACGATCCAGGTCAACAACCGCAAGATCTGCGAGGGCTTCTACCGAGGCATCGGGTTGACCGACCCGGAGGCGGCGCTGCGCGCGGTCGACAAGCTCGACAAGATCGGCCCGGCGAAGGTGGCCGAGCTGCTGGCCCAGACCGCCGGGGCGAGCGAGGCGCAGGCCAAGGCGTGCCTGGCGCTGGCCGAGATCTCCGCTCCGGACGCCTCGTTCGCGGACGCCGTGCGCGCGCTCGGGGTGAGCGACCCGCTGCTCGACGAGGGCATCGACGAGCTGGTCCGGGTGGTGGAGACCGCCGCCGAGCACTCGCCCGGGCTCTGCGTGGCGGACCTGCGCATCGCCCGTGGACTGGACTACTACACCGGCACCGTCTACGAGACGCAGTTGCGTGGCTACGAGCGGTTCGGCTCGATCTGCTCCGGCGGCCGGTACGACAACCTGGCCAGCGCGGGCGCCGTCTCGTACCCCGGGGTGGGTATCTCGATCGGGGTGACCCGGCTGCTCGGGCTGCTCTTCGGCGCGGGGGAGCTGTCGGTCTCCCGGGAGGTGCCGACCGCCGTGCTCGTCGCGGTGACCAACGAGGACCAGCGGACGGCCAGCAACCGGGTCGCCGAGGCGCTGCGGCGGCGTGGGGTGCCGACCGAGGTGTCGCCGAGCGCCGCGAAGTTCGGTAAGCAGATCCGCTACGCCGAGCGGCGCGGCATCCCGTACGTCTGGTTCCCCGGTGTCGACGGAGCGCCGGACGAGGTGAAGGACATCCGCTCGGGTGAGCAGGTCACGGCCGGTGCGCAGGAGTGGATGCCACCTCTGGGGGACCTGAAGCCGACGGTCGGATGAGTCTCACCACTGGCGCTAACGGCCGCGGGGACCTACGGTAGCGTAAGTTACGCCACCGTAGGGAGTTTCTCGTGACCGTCAGCACCACGCTTAGCCAGACCGCCCTCCTTGTCGAGTTGGAGCCGGTGGTTGCCCGCAACCTGGACCGGCACCTCTCGCTGGCCAAGGAGTGGTTCCCGCACGAGTACGTGCCGTGGAGCGAGGGGCGCACCTTCGACGGGCCGCTCGGCGGCGAGGCGTGGTCGCCGACCGACTCGACGATCCCGGACGTGGCCCGCACCGCGCTGATCGTGAACCTGCTGACCGAGGACAACCTGCCCTCGTACCACCACGAGATCGCCACCCTGTTCGGCCGTGACGGCGCGTGGGGCACCTGGGTGCACCGGTGGACCGCGGAGGAGGGCCGGCACGGGGTCGCGATCCGCGACTACCTGACCGTCACCCGCGCCGTCGACCCGGTGGCGTTGGAGCGGGCCCGGATGACGCACATGTCGGAGGGCTACACCAACGCCCACGGCGACGAGGTGCTGCACTCGCTGGCGTACGTCTCGTTCCAGGAGTTGGCCACCCGGATCTCGCACCGCAACACCGGCAAGGCCACCGGCGACCCCGCCTGCGAGGCGCTGTTGGCCCGGGTGGCCGCCGACGAGAACCTGCACATGGTCTTCTACCGCAACCTGCTCGCCGCCGCGTTCGAGCTGGCTCCGAGTCAGGCCATGCGGGCCGTCGCCGACGTGGTGGCCGACTTCCAGATGCCGGGCAGCGGCATCGACGGGTTCGCCCGCAAGTCGGTGGCGATCGCCCTGGCCGGCATCTACGACCTGCGCCAGCACCGCGACGAGGTGTTGCAGCCGGTGCTGCGCCAGTGGGACGTCTTCAACGTGACCGGCCTCGACGCCGACGGCGAAGCCGCCCGCGAGCAGCTCGCCGCCCAGCTCGACACCCTCGACCGAGCCGCGAGCCGCTTCGAGGAGAAGCGCGACGCAAGAGCCGCCCGCCTCGCCCCCCGCTAAACCCCACCCACCCCACCCTGTCCCACCCCCTTGCGCGCGTTGATCAAGAGGTTTCGGTCACCGGAAGCCCATCTCCTGACGCAAACCTCTTGGTCAACTCAACAGGGCGAGGGGAGGGGGTGGGTTTTCAGGGTTGGGGGATCAGGAGGCAGGTGCTGGTGGCGTGGGCTATCAGGCGGGCGTTCGCGTCGGTGATGCGGGCCTCGGCCAGGGCCGTGCGCCGGCCACGTTGCAGCACGGTTCCCTCGCAGCGCAGCGTGCCGCTGTCGACCGTGACCGGGCGGAGGAACTTCACGTTGAGGTCCAGCGACGTGTAGCCGATGCCGGCCGGCAGGGTGGTGTGCACGGCGCACCCGGCGGCGGTGTCCAGCAGGGTCGAGAGCACGCCGCCGTGGACGGTGCCGAGCGGGTTGTAGTGGAACTCCTGCGGGGTCAGCTCGACGCTGACCCGCCCCTCGTCGGCCTGCATCCGGGTCATGTCGATGAGGTGCATGACCGGCGGCGCGGCCAGTTCGCCGGCGATCATCGCCCGGAGCATGTCGAGGCCGCTGCGTCGGCCGACCTGCGCGGCGTTGGCCGCCGGGTCCGCCCAGCTGAAGGTGCGGCTGCGCCCCGGTTCCTGCGTCTGCGTCATGGACGCAGCCTGGCAGCAGGTTGCTGAGTCTGTCAACGAGATCTAGCCTGTGCGGATGCGACCCGCGGCACTGGACTGGTCGGTGGAGAACTGCACCATCGCCCGCGCGATGGAGGTTCTCGGTGAGCGGTGGACCCTGGTGGTGCTCCGGGAGGTGTTCACCGGCGTACGCCGCTTCGACGACATGCGGGTGCGCACCGGCATTCCGCGTCAGGTGCTGACCAACCGGCTGGCCACCCTCGTCGAGCAGGGTGTGCTGAGACGTGAGCCGTACCGGGAGCCGGGCAGCCGGTTGCGGCACGAGTACCGGCTGACGGAGAAGGGCCTGGACCTGTGGCCGGTGCTGGTCGCCGTGCTCGGATGGGGCGACCGGCACCTCGCCGACTCGGAGGGGTCGCCGATCAGCATCACGCACCGTGACTGCGACGCGCCGATACGCGTCGAGCTGCGGTGTGCCGACGGGCACGACGTGCAGCGGTTGCGCGACGTCGTGCCGCGCCCGGGCCCCGGGGCCCGTCGCCGTACCCCCTGAGGCGAGCCGTCGGTGTTTCGTCGTGGAGCATCCGACAGACATCGATGATCGTGCGCACGAAAGTCAGCATTGGTGTGACGGTGGTTGTTCACCAGTGCGTCAGTGGTGTTGCGCCGAGATGATCGATCAAGATCGGCAAATTCGGGCGAATCCAAGCCTTGTCAATGATCTTAAGTATGTGAATACTTCAGTTCACTCGGCCGGTTTTCGCAGATCGGCCGGGTTGCCCTCGGGTCAGCCGTCCCCCACGGCGAGACCCGTTCCCCCGCCCAGGAGGTTTGTTACATGCGACCCACGAGGTCCTCGTTCCGCGTCGCGGCCACCGTCGCCGTGTCCGGATCCCTGGTTGTCGGCGCGCTCATCGGCGCACCCGCCCAGGCCGCTCCCGCCGCCTCGCCCGATGCCGCCGCCGCGCTCTCCGCGGAACTCGGCGACCGCTCGGCCGGCTCGTACATCGACGCCAGTGGCAAGTCCGTCGTCACGGTGACCGACGCCGCCGCCGCCAGCAAGGCGAGCAAGGCCGGCGCCGTCGTCCGCTACGTCACCCGCGGTGCCGCCGAACTCAACCGGGCCACCGCCGACCTGGAGCGCTCCGCCAAGATCCCGGGCACCGCCTGGTGGAGCGACCCGGTCACCAACCAGGTCGTGGTCTCCGTGGACAGCACCGTCACCGGGGCGAAGCTGGAGCGGGTCAAGGCCGCCGCCGCGCGGGCCAACGGCGCGGTCCGGGTCGAGGCCGAGGCGGGCGTGCTGAGCACCCGGATCTCCGGCGGTCAGGCCATCTACGCCGGCGGCGGCGGGCGTTGCTCGCTCGGCTTCAACGTGCGCAGTGGCAGCACCTACTACTTCCTGACGGCCGGGCACTGCACCAACATCTCGGCCAGCTGGTACTCGAACTCCGCCCAGACCGCGCTGCTCGGCAGCCGTGCCGGCACCAGCTTCCCGGGCAACGACTACGGCATCGTGCGGCACAACAACTCGGCTAACGCCGCCGGCAACGTCTACCTCTACAACGGCAGCTACCGGGACATCACCGGCTCCGGCAACGCGTCGGTCGGCCAGTCGGTGCAGCGCTCCGGCAGCACCACCGGCCTGCGCAGCGGCTCGGTGACCGCGACCAACGCCACGGTGAACTACGCCGAGGGCTCGGTCTCCGGCCTGATCCGCACCAACGTCTGCGCCGAGCCGGGCGACAGCGGCGGTTCGCTGTTCGCCGGCGGCACCGCCCTGGGTCTCACCTCCGGTGGCAGCGGCAACTGCCGCACCGGCGGCACGACCTTCTTCCAGCCGGTCACCGAGGCGCTCAGCCGTTACGGCGTCAGCGTCTTCTGATCGAACCACCGACCGCGGGCCGCCGGAATTCCTCCGGCGGCCCGCGCCGCGTGTGCGGCCCGGCTCAGGTGAGCCCATCCGGCCCGTCCGCCGGCCGCAGGGGATCCGGGGGTACGACGCCGGCGATCGGAGCCGTGCCGGCAGGTGCCGCGCCGCCGGCGACCCAGGCGAGGTGCGCCCGCCGAGCGGAGAGGATCGCCAACAACGGCCACAGGGAGACCGCCACCGCCGTCACCCGCTCGGCCAGCCCGGTGCGGGAACCGCTGGTCACCTCGAACGCGAACCAGCCGAAGAGCGCGAGCAGCGCCACAGTGGCGCTCAGCCCCACGGTCCGGCGAAACGCCCAGGGCGGTTCGGGCCGGTTCGGGTGCCCGGCGTCGTGCCCGCGCGGCAGCCACAGCGCCGACCCGGCCGGCCAGAGAGCCAGGGCCAGGACGGCCACGGTCGCCACGATGCCGTGGCTGAGCGAACCACCGACCGTGGGTCGGGGGAACGCGACGAGCGCGATGGTCGCCACCCCGCCGACGGCCAGCAGGAAACGGCTGGGTAACCCGGCCGCGTGCAGCACGGCGGCGACGGCCAGATAGCAGCAGCCGAGTAACACCAGGCAAGTGATCATGATCCAGGCGTCGGCGGCGTCGTGCCCGGCCAACTCGCTGATGGTGTCCCGGACCGGGTCGTAGCCGGCGGGTTGCCGCGCCTCCGCGACCGTCCAGCCGGTCACCAGCAACAGGGGTGCGGCAGCCGCCGTGGCGACGGCCCAGTTCGGTACGGCGCGCATTTCGCCACGTTAACCGGCATGGCCGTCGGCCGAGTCGGGTTCGCGGGTCCGCCCCACCTGCGAATCGCGCCGGCCTGGCGGGTGCCCCGGAGGCGGGGCGGCCACCCCTGACAGAATGCCGGTGAGGACTGTTCCACGATGAGGAGTTGCCAGCCGTGATCCGTACCCACAATGCCGGAAGCCTGCGCGCCGCGGACGCCGGCTCGACGGTGACGCTCGCCGGGTGGGTGGCCCGCCGGCGCGACCACGGCGGGGTCATCTTCGTCGACCTGCGCGACGGTTCCGGTGTTGTCCAGGTGGTGTTCCGTGAGGAAGATGCGCACGCGCTGCGCAACGAGTTCTGCGTGAAGGTCGTCGGCGAGGTGACCCGCCGGCCGGACGGCAACGAGAACCCGGAGCTGCCCACCGGTGAGGTCGAGGTGACCGTCACCGACCTGGAGGTGCTCTCCGAGGCGGCCCCGCTGCCGCTGCCGGTGGACGACCAGGTCGAGGCCGGCGACGACGTCCGGCTCCGATACCGCTACCTGGACCTGCGCCGCAGCGGCCCGGCGAACGCGCTGCGGCTGCGCTCGCGCGCCAGCCACCTCGCCCGGGGCGTGCTGCACGAGCGGGACTTCCTGGAGATCGAGACGCCGACGCTGACCCGCTCGACGCCCGAGGGCGCCCGCGACTTCCTGGTCCCGGTGCGACTTCAGCCGGGCAGCTGGTACGCGCTGCCGCAGTCGCCGCAGCTGTTCAAGCAGCTGCTGATGGTCGGCGGCATGGAGCGGTACTACCAGATCGCCCGCTGCTACCGCGACGAGGACTTCCGGGCCGACCGGCAGCCCGAGTTCACCCAGCTCGACATCGAGATGTCGTTCGTCACCGAGGACGACGTGATCGACCTCGGCGAGGCGATCGTCTCGGCGCTCTGGAAGGACCTGGCCGGGCACGAGATCAGCCAGCCGATCCCACGGATCACCTGGCACGACGCGATGGCCCGGTACGGCTCGGACAAGCCGGACCTGCGCTACGGCGTCGAGCTGACCGAGCTGACCGACTACCTGCGCGGCACCGAGTTCCGGGTCTTCGCCGGAGCGATCGACGCGGGCGGCTACGTCGGCGCGGTCGTGATGCCGGGCGGCGCGGCGCAGAGCCGCAAGGAGCTGGACGGCTGGCAGGACTGGGCCAAGGCGCGTGGCGCCCGGGGCCTGGCGTACGTGGTGCTGGACGCCGAGACCGGCGAGGCGCGCGGCCCGGTGGCGAAGAACCTCTCCGCCGAGCACCTGGGCGGGCTCGCCGACGCGGTCGGCGCGAAGCCGGGCGACGCGGTCTTCTTCGCCGCCAGCGCCACCACCCGGGAGGCGCAGGAGTTGCTGGGCGCGGCCCGTGTCGAGATCGCCAAGCGGGCCGGTCTGATCGACGAGAGCGCCTGGGCGTTCTGCTGGGTGGTCGACGCGCCGATGTTCGAGCGCACGGACGAGGGCGGTTGGACGGCCGTGCACCACCCGTTCACCTCGCCGAACGCCGAGTGGGTCGACCGGTTCGAGGAGGCTCCGGACCGGGCCCTGGCGTACGCGTACGACATCGTCTGCAACGGCAACGAGATCGGCGGCGGGTCGATCCGTATCCACCGGGGTGACGTGCAGAAGCGGGTCTTCGACCTGCTCGGCATCACGCCCGAGGAGGCGCAGGACAAGTTCGGCTTCCTGCTGGAGGCGTTCAAGTACGGCGCCCCGCCGCACGGCGGCATCGCCTTCGGCTGGGACCGGGTCTGCATGCTGCTCGCCGGTGCCGACTCCATCCGCGAGGTCATCGCCTTCCCGAAGACCCGGGGTGGCTTCGACCCGCTGACCAGCGCCCCCACCCCGATCACCGCCCAGCAGCGCGCCGAGGCCGGCATCGACGCCAAGCCCAAGCCGACCCCCGCCGCCCACACGGGAACGGCAGGCCCCGCAGCCCCGGTAGCAGACCCGGTCTGACCCGCATCTCCTTCCTCTCGCCTCGTTGATCATGGGGTTGGCGGGCCCACGCGTCGGCGTGTCGCTCGTTAACCTCATGATCGACCTAGGTGGGGGAGTGGGCTGCCATGCGGGTGCTTGTTGTCGGGGGTAGTGGGTTACTGGGGCGGTCGGTTTGTCGGCGGGGCCTCGGGCTTGGCTGGTCGGTTGTTGGGACGTTTTACTCCGGTGAGATTGCCGTGCCGGGTGTCGCGGCACGTCGGCTGGACGTGACCGACCGGGCCGCCGTGCGCGCGCTGGTCGCCGAGGTGCGGCCGGACGCCGTGGTCGCAACCCCCTATCGGTACGACGACTGGGCGGTCACCGCCGACGGGGCCGCGAACGTGGCGGTCGCCGCCGCCGAGGCGGGTGCCCGGCTGGTGCACGTGTCCAGTGACGCCCTGCACGCCGGCCGTCCCACGCCGTACGCGGACGACGAACCACCCACACCCGTGCACGCGTACGGTGCCGCGAAGGCGGCGGCCGAGACCGCCGTGCGGGCGATCGACCCGGGTGCCGCCCTGGTGCGTACCTCGCTGATCCTGGGCGAAGGCAGCAAACAGATCCAGCTCTGCCGGGACGCGCTCGCCGGCCGGGCGGTCCTGTTCTCCGACGAGCTGCGCTGCCCGATCGACGTCACCGACCTGGCCGAAGCCGTGCTGGAGCTGGTCGACTCGTCGTACGCCGGGCTGCTCAACGTGGCCGGCCCGGACGCGGTGAGCCGGGCCGAGCTGGGCCTGCTGGTCGCCGAGCGGGACGGCCTGGACGCGGCCGGGCTCAAGACCACCACCGGGGCCTCCACCGGCCTGTCCCGCCCCCTCGACGTACGCCTCGACTCCGCTCGCGCCGTCGGCCTGCTGCGCACGCGACTGCGCGGGGTACGCGAACTCCTGGCTCCCTGAGGCCACCGAGTAGCGTCGAACCTGGACGCACATTTCATATGCACAGATCTTGTGCATATGAAGTGTGCAGAGATAGTGTGCACGTATGGAGAGCCCTTCACCCGGCGGGCCGGTCGAGCCACGTCGAGTCCATCTGGACAACCAACAGGTCCGCACGCTGGCCCACCCGCTGCGAATGCGGCTGCTCGGCTCGCTGCGGATCGATGGTCCGGCGACCGCGACCGCCCTGGCCGAGAAGCTGAACACCAACACCGGTGCCACGAGCTACCACCTGCGCCAGCTCGCCGAGGTCGGGCTGGTGACCGAGGACCCCGACCGGGGCACCAGCCGGCAGCGATGGTGGCAGGCGGCACACGACATCAGCGACTTCGAGCCCACCGACTTCGACGACGACCCGGACGCCCGCGCCGCCGTGCAGTGGATCCAGGCTGATCAGGTGCGGGTGATGGCCGACCTGGCCGAGCGGTGGCTGGCCGTCGAGCACCACCACCCCCGGGACTGGCGCGATGCCGCCGGCATGAGTGACCTGGTGCTGCCGCTCGACCCGACCCGGCTGCGGGCACTCAACGACGAGTTGTGGGCGGTGCTGATGCGCTACCGCGACGAGCCCGTCGCGGACAGCGCCGACGTAAAGCCGGTGCACCTGTTCCTGGCGGGCATCCCACGGCTGGACGAGCGCTGGTGAGCGCGAGGAGTGAGCCGGTTTTGCGAGCCCCGCAGTCGCGAACGGAGGTGGTGTCGTGAGCGCGCTGACCGTACGTCAGGTCCGGCGTCGTTACCTCACGCTCTACGGCCTGCGCTGGCTGCCCACGGGTCTGATGATCCCGGTCATGATCCTGCTGATGCAGGAGCGTGGCCTGTCGCTGCCGCAGATCGGCCTGGTCGGCACCGCGCAGGGCCTGCTGGTGCTGGCGCTGGAGTTGCCCACCGGCGGGCTCGCCGACGCCCTCGGCCGCCGGCCGGTGCTGCTCGCCGCCGGAGCGATCAACCTCGCCTCGTTGGCGCTGTTCGCGGTGGCCGACTCGTTCGTGCTGTTCTTCGTGGTCTGGGCTCTGCAGGGCATCTACCGGGCGTTGGACAGCGGCCCGTTGGAGTCCTGGTACGTCGACGCCACCCTCGCCGCCGACCCGGAGGCCGAGTACGAGCGTGGCCTCGGGTACGCCGGCACCGTCATCGGTGGGGCCATCGGCGGTGGCGCCCTGCTCAGCGGCGGTCTCATCGCGCTCGGCCCGATCGGGCCGGTCAGCGCGCTCACGGTGCCCGTGTTGGCCGCCATCGTCGCGCAGGCGGCGGCGCTCGTCGCGCTGGTCGTGCTGCTTGTCGAAGAGCGGCCAGTCACCGGGTTCGCGGCGCTGCGGTCCTCGGTGGTCCAGGCGCCCCGGATGATCGGTCAGGCCGTCGGGCTGCTGCGTCGGTCCCGGGTGCTGCTGGCGTTGGTGGCCGTCGAGCTGTTCTGGGGCTTCGGCATGGTCACCTTCGAGTCGCTGCTGCCGGTCCGGCTCGCCGAGGTGATCGGCGACCCGGAACGCGCGGCGGCGCTGCTCGGGCCGGCGAACTCGGCCGCCTGGCTCGCCTCGGCGGCCGGCGCGGCACTGACTCCACTGCTGCTGCGCTGGTTCGGCGCCGCCCCGGGTGCGGCCCTGCTGCGCATCCTCCAGGGCGTGACGGTGGTCGGGATGGGGTTGTTCGCCGGGCCGGTCGGCGTGCTGGTGGCCTACCTGGCCTGCTACGCCGTGCACGGCGCGTCCAACCCGTTGCACAGTGGGTTGCTGCACCGGCAGGTCGACGGTCCGTACCGGACCAGCGTGCTCTCGCTGAACTCGATGATGGCGGCACCGGCCGGCGCGCTCGGCGGGGTGGTCCTGACCGCGATCGCCGCCGCTGCCAGCGTGAGCACCGCGATGGTGGTCGGCGCTGTGGTGCTGGCCGTGGCCGCGCCGCTCTACCTGCCCGCCTGGCTGGCCGGCCGCCGGGCCGGCCCGGCCGTCGAGCCGACCGCGGTCCCGGTGGCCGCCGCCGAGCGCTGAGTGAAGGCCCCTCGCCTGACTGGCAGCCGGCCAGTCAGGCGAGGCGGATCGAGCTGAGCGCGAGGGTGTTCGTGAAGCCGAGCCGACGATAGAGGCGCGCCGCCCCGACGTTGTGCGTGTAGACACCGAGCCCCACGGTGCCGTGGCGCGCCAGCAGCGCCCGGGTCATTCCGGCGGTCAGGGACGCGCCCAGCCCTCGACCCCGCTGGTCGGGGGCGACGGTCAGGCCGGCGACGAACCCGATGTCGCCCTGGCTGCGGTCCGCGCCGCACGCCACCAACCGGTCGCCGGCCCGGATGCCGTACCAGTCGACCACCCGTGGGTCGCCGGGGCGGGAGGTGCTGCTGGGGAACGACTCTTCGACCAGCGCCGCCAGCGCCGGCTGGTCGGCGTCGGTGAGGCGTACGACGGACTGCTCGTCCGGCTGGACCGGCGGCGGCTCGTCGGTCCAGTGGAAGTCCCAGTCGCTCTGCTCGGCCACCGCCAGCCGGTCGACCAGCAGACCGCGATCGTGCCGGGGCAGGTGCAGCCGGTGCCCCGGGCGCAGCGTGCCGTCGGCGATGAGCGCGGCGCAGATGTCCAGCGCCGGTTCGGCCGGGCCGATCGCGCAGCCGGCCGGTCCGTGCTCGGGCGGAACCAGCCACAGCACGGCACCGTCGCGCTGGTGTGCGCGCGCCGGCGCGGCCCGCCCGAGCGCGTGCCGGGCGAACGGGTGGTGGCCGACGGCGGCCAGGATGGCGCTTCGTCCCAGGAGCACCTGGTCGTCGATGATCATGGGAACCAGCCTAGGAGCCGGTGGCGGAACGCCCACGCCGGCCTGGGTCGACGCGGCCAAATCCACCGTGGAGATTGGCGAGCCGACCGATTGGGTACATCACGCGCCGACCTACTGGGAACCCCCACCGGAGGACCGACATGCTCGCCATTCTCGCGGCCATCGTCTTTGGCTTCGCCCTGCTGCTCGACCTGCTCAACACAGACTTCGGAGCACCGGACCTGTTCAACTGGAACACTCTCGTGCTCATCGGGCTTCTCCTGCTCTCGCTCTACCTGGGCGGCGTGGGCAGCGGCCCGCGCGGTGGTGGTGGCGGCCGCTGGTACCGGGGCCGGCGCCCCGGTCGTGGCTGACCGGAACCGATCACCGGTGGCGGGCCCCCGGCGCGATTCCGGCGTCGTGGGCCCGGCCCGGTACTGTCTTCGTGATGGAGTCCGACGCCCTCTTCTCCCTCGGTGAACCCGCCGGGTCGCGCAGCGCGCCCGACGGCCCCGCCGGTGTCGACGGCTTCACCGCGGTGGCCGACGACTCGCCCCTGCCCGTCCGGATGCGCCCGGCGAGCCTCGACGAACTGGTCGGGCAGGAGCACCTGCTCGCTCCCGGCGCACCCCTGCGGCAACTGGTCTCCGGCGGGGCTCCGATGTCGGTGATCCTCTGGGGCCCCCCGGGCAGCGGCAAGACCACCATCGCGCATCTGGTGGCCGGGGCCACCGACCGTCGCTTCGTCGCCATGTCGGCGCTCTCCGCCGGCGTGAAGGACGTGCGAGCGGTGATCGAGACGGCCCGCCGCCAGCGCCGCTCGGGCGGCCCGCAGACCGTGCTCTTCATCGACGAGGTGCACCGGTTCAGCAAGACCCAACAGGATTCGCTGCTCGCCGCAGTCGAGGACCGTACGGTCACCCTGCTGGCGGCCACCACCGAGAACCCGTACTTCTCGGTCATCTCTCCGCTGCTGTCGCGGTGCGTGCTGCTCACCCTGCAACCGTTGGACGACGAGGCGGTGCGGGGCCTGCTGCGTCGCGCGGTCGCCGACAAGCGCGGCCTCGACGCCGCGCTCACCCTGACCACCGAGGCCGAGGACCACCTGGTCCGGCTCGCCTCCGGTGACGTCCGCAAGGCACTCACCGCGCTGGAGGCGGCGGCGGCCTCCGCCACGGCGCTCGGCACCGGCCGGATCGACCTGGCCACCGCCGAGCAGGCGGTCGACGTGGCCGCGGTGCGTTACGACCGCGACGGCGACGCCCACTACGACGTCGTCAGCGCCTTCATCAAGAGCATGCGCGGCTCGGACGTGGACGCCGCCGTGCACTGGTTGGCGCGCATGCTGGTCGCCGGCGAGGACGCCCGGTTCATCGCCCGCCGCCTGGTCATCTTCGCCAGCGAGGACGTGGGCATGGCCGACCCCGGGGCGTTGAGCGTCGCCACCGCCGCCGCGCACGCGGTCGAGTACGTCGGGCTGCCCGAAGCGCAGCTCAACCTGGCCCAGGCGGTGATCCACCTGGCCACCGCTCCCAAGTCGAACTCGGCCACCACCGCCATCGGGGCCGCGATCGCCGACGTCCGGGCCGGTCGTGGTGGCTCCGTACCACGAGGGCTGCGCGACGCGCACTACGCCGGAGCCCGGGGGTTGGGTCACGGGACCGGCTACCGCTACCCGCACGACGACCAGCGCGGCGTGGTCACCCAGCAGTACGTCCCGGACGACCTGGTGGGCACCGACTACTACCAGCCCAGCCCGCACGGCGCGGAACGGGCGGTGGCCAGCCGGCTGCCCCTGCTGCGCCGGATCGTGCGGGGTCTGCCGGCCCCGGCCACCCGTCCGGACAATCCGACAGCCGAGCCACCTGTGACGGCACAGACCGCGTCGGCGCCTGCTGGCGAGACCGGTCGCCCGGCGACGGGCACGGGCACCCCCGGCACGATGCAGGACAGCGGCACCGACGCCGCAGGAGAGGGTCAACAGTGAAATCGCGTGGTGGGGACCGCCCGGACGAGGGCCCGGACGAGCGGCGCGACCCCCGCGCCAAGGCTCGCCGCTGGGGTCGGGGTCGGACGGCGGAGACCGAGCCGGAGGAGCCGGTCGCCGGCGAGGAGTTCGGCTGGATCGACGACCTGCGCTCGGCCAAGCAGCAACGCACCGAGCTGGGCCCGGACGGTGCCCCGGCAGAGCCGAACCGCCCCGCCGGGGGTGCACCGGCCGGGCCGCAGCCCGGTGCGCGCGCAGGCGCACCGGTGCCGCCGGAGGCGCCGCCCGCGCCCCGGCAGAGCGACCCGGGTGGTGCCGGCCCGCGCCGACCGGTAGACGGCCCCTGGCCGGGAGAGGCACCGCCGGCGGGCCGCCGCCCGGACGACCGACCCCCCGCAGCCGGCCCCGGCGCTCCTGCCCCGGGCCAGCCGCCGCGTCGCGGTGTGCAGCCGGCCCCGGGTGCCCGCGCCGCCGTACCGCCGTCGCCACCCACCGCCCGTCCGGTCGGCGGTGACCCGGCCGGCCCACCACCGGGCGTTCACCCGACTCCCGACGCGCCCGGCGGCCGTGCTCGGCCCGCAGCGGCTCCGTCCGGCCCACCCGGGGGCCCGCCGATCTCCGGGCCCCCGACCGGTCGGCGCCCCGAAGTCGCCGTGCCGCCCGGTCGTCGTCCGGATCCCGCCGCCTCCGGGGGCCACCCGGACGCCGTGCCCCCGCTGCGCCGTCCGGACGCCGCCCCGCCGGGCCGCCGGCCGGGCCCGGAGTCCGTCGAGCCTGGCCGTGCACGGCCGCCGGCCGGCGCCATCCCCCCGGTCGCGGACGGCCTGCGGCCCGACCCCGCCATCGAGCATGACGCACGTACCGCCCGGCGTCGGCCGGGCCCGGTCGACCCCGGGGCGCCCGAGCCGACCGGCCGCCGTGCCGCCGAGCCCGCCCGCCCGGCAGGCGGCGGCCGTCGCCGTGCCGCCGAACCCGACGAGCCGGTGGTGCCCCGCTCGGGCAACGCCCCGCCGGTGCCCGCGGCCTCCGGCGGCCACAGCGGCGCGACGCCCACGGTCGTCCCGGCCGACGGCACCGGTCGCCGCCGGGCCGCCTCCGACGAGCCGGAGCGGCGTACGCCGGCCGGCGGCGAATCTCGGGCGGACCGCCCGGAGCGGCCCGCCGACTGGCTGCGCCAGGCCGGTCGCCTACCGCACACCGACCCAGGTCTGCCGGTCGTCGACCGCCGAGCGGCCACCCCGCCGCCCTCGGCTCGGCGACCCGCAGCGCCTGGCGGCACAGGGGACATCGTCGACCAGGCGTCCGGTCGACTCGGCGTACCGGACCCGGCCGCGGAGCGCCCCGCCGGCCGCCGCCCCGCCGGCCCGCCGACCGACCCGGGAGCGGATGCACCGACCGGTCGTCGTGCCGTCCGGCCGGACACGTCAGGTTCCACCGGCGAACAGGCTCTGCCCTATCCACCGTCGCCCGGCGGCCGACCCGGCCGGGGTCGGGGTGCTGCGGCGTCCCCTCCGGACCCGACCGGCCGGCGTGGTCGTGCGGCGGCGGGGCCTGGTCCGGACGGGACGCCCGCGCCGGATCCGACCGCCCGGCGACGTCGTCCGTCGGCCGAGTCCGGCCCCGAGGGCCCGGCTGGTCCGGGCCGACCCGGACCCCGCGGCGACGAACCGTACGCCGCTGGACGACCCACACCCGGCGGCGGTCCTGCCGCACCGGCTCGGGGCGCTGCCCGCTCCACCCCACCCGGACGGGTCCGGCCCGGCCCGGGGGAGGCGCCGGCCCCGGGCGCCGGGCGTGGCGGCACCGATGGCCCACCCCGCCCCGGCGCGGAGGCTCGCGGCGCGGCCCGTCCGGAGGGCCCGGCTCGTGCCGCGGTGCCTCCGGGTGTGGACGGCCCGCCGGGTTCGCGTCCCGAGGGCTCTGCTCGTGGCGCGGTGCCTCCCGGTGTGGACGGCCCACCGCGTCCGCGTCCGGAGGGTCCGGCTCGTGCCGCCGTCCGCCCACCGGGCGCCGCCCAGCCGCCCCTCGCCGACGACCGGGGGAGTGGGGCGCCGCTCGGCCGACCCGTCCCCTCCGACCGTGCCGCCGGACGCGCCCTGCCACCGAATCGGGAGCCCGGCCGCGCCGAACCGAGCGGCGTCGCCCCGGTGCCGCCACCCGGCCGCCCCGGCGATCCCGTCGGGGTGGCCCGTGCCGCCGCCGTGGTGCCGTCCCCGTCCGGGCCGGCGGAACGGCCGGCACCGGAGCCGGCCGGCGGCCCCGCGCTGCGTCCCGCCGACCAGGGCTCGCCCGGTGACGCCGACGCGGCGGGCGCCCGGTCCGAGGCACGCCGGGAGTCGCGGGAACGGCGGCGCCTGCGTGCGGCGGTGCTGGCGCTGGTCAGCGTCGTGCTGCTCGGCGCGGTGCCGCTCTTCTTCGGCATCCGGACGTTGAGCCGTGATCCGGTCTTCGACAACCTGGACAAGCTCGACGTGCCGGGTTGGGCGGCCGCGAAGACGGTCGACGACGTCAGCGGGAGCCGGTGGTGTCTGCTGGACTGCCGGCTGCGGGAACGCACCGTCACCTCGGAGAAGGCGCCGGAGGAGACGGCGAAGGCCTACGAGGACGCGTTGCGTCAGGACGGCTGGCAGCCGTGGAAGGTGAGCCGTTGCCCGGAGCAGGAGACGAAGGGCAGCTACACCTGTTGGCGGCGCGACGAGTTGACGCTCGATCTGTGGGTCCGCGAGCCGACCTGCGTGCCGCCGCCGGTCGACGGCGAGCCGGCCGTCGTGCCGTCTGTCGATCCGTCTGCCGATCCGTCGGCCGCTGCGACCGAGTGCACCGGCTCGTTGGTGTCGGTGAAGGTGCGTAACGCGATCGACGACGAGCGGACCAGGCCGCAGCCGACCACCGACCCGTCACTGACCGGAGAGGATCCGTTCCCGACGGTCAGCGGCGATCCGCTGGGTGAGCTGACACCCTCACCGTCGTGAGCCGGGCTCCATCACGGACGGTAGGGTCTGGGGCTGGCGGGCACGCCCGCTACCGATGACCGTCGACGGCGTGGCGGCCGGTACGGGTGCCATGGTTCTGCGTTCCGGGGACGTCGGGTCCTGCGGAACTCTGCTTGAGGAGGACAGGCGTGGGCGACTTTGGAGCGATCGCGGCGCTGATCGCGGCATCCGCGTTCGCGGTGCTGGTGCTCATCCTGACGCTGCCCATCCTGCGGCTGCGGCACACGGTTGACGCCACCACCCGGATGATCAACGACCTCAACGATCGGACCGCGCCGCTGCTCGGTGACGTGAACACCACGGTGAAGAACGTCAACACGGCGCTGGAGCAGGTGCAGACCTCGCTCGACGGCGTGAACCTCCAGTTGGCGAAGGTCGACACGATGACCAGCCACGCGCAGAACGTCACCGCCAACATCGCCAACCTGGCCACCGTCGTCTCCGCCGCGGCCGCCAACCCGCTGGTCAAGGTGGCCGCGTTCGGCTACGGCGTGCGTAAGGCCGCCGCCGGCCGCCGGCACGCCGAGACCGAGCGTGAGGTCCGCGACACCATCAAGCAGCAGCGACGGGCCGCGCGACGCGGCAACAGCTGACCGGCCGGCGCACCAGGAGGTAGCGAGACATGAGGCGCTTGTTCTGGCTCGGCATCGGGGTGGCCGTCGGTGTGATCGTGGTCCGCAAGGCGACCCGGACCGCGCAGGCGTACACCCCGGCGGGCATCGCCAGCTCGCTGACGGAATCCGCTGGCGGGCTGGTCGAGTCGCTGCGTAGTTTCGTGGAGGACGTCCGGGTCGGGATGGCCGAACGCGAGCAGGAGATCCACCACGCGTTCGCCCAGGGCGAGGCGTTCGACGACAAGTTCGCCGACCTGCGGGAAGACCCGCGAATCGGCGATCGAGAAATCTTTCCGGAGGAACACCAGCGATGAAGACGGCGGAGATCAAGCGGCGGTACCTCGCCCACTTCGAGGCGAATGGCCACACCGTGGTGCCGTCCGCTCCGCTGCCCGCCATCAGCGACCCGAACCTGCTGTTCGTCAACGCCGGCATGGTGCAGTTCGTCCCGTACTTCCTGGGTCAGCAGACCCCGCCGTACCAGCGGGCGGTCAGCGTGCAGAAGTGCATCCGTACCCCGGACATCGACGAGGTCGGCAAGACCAGCCGGCACGGCACGTTCTTCCAGATGAACGGCAACTTCTCCTTCGGGGACTACTTCAAGGCCGGCGCGATCCCGCTGGCCTGGGAGTTGTCCACGAAGCCGATCTCCGAGGGTGGTTACGGGCTGGATCCGGAGCGGATCTGGCCGACGATCTACCTCGACGACGACGAGGCGTTCGAGATCTGGCGGTCGGTCGGGGTTCCGGCCGACCGGATCGTGCGCCGGGGCAAGGCGGACAACTTCTGGTCGATGGGCATCCCCGGGCCGTGCGGTCCGTCGTCGGAGCTGTTCTACGACCGGGGTCCGGAGTACGGCCGCGAGGGTGGTCCGGCGGTCGACGAGGACCGGTACATGGAGTACTGGAACCTGGTCTTCATGCAGTTCGAGCGGGGTCCGGGCACGACCAAGGAGGACTACCCGATCCTGGGTGACCTGCCGGCGAAGAACATCGACACCGGCATGGGCCTGGAGCGGATGGCCTCGATCCTGCAGGGCGTCGACAACCTGTACGAGATCGACGAGGTCCGACCGATCCTGACCCGGGCGGCGGAGCTGACCGGCAAGCGGTACGGCGCGCACTCCGGCCACGTGGCGAGCGAGTCGCACCCGGACGACGTGCGGCTGCGGGTGATCGCGGACCACGTGCGGACGGCGTTGATGCTGATCGGCGACGGGGTGACCCCGTCGAACGAGGGTCGCGGGTACGTGCTGCGCCGGATCATGCGGCGGGCGATCCGGTCGATCCGGCTGCTGGGCTGGCAGGACCGGGCGCTGCCCGAGCTACTGCCGGTGGCGCGGGACTGCATGGCCCCGTCGTACCCGGAACTGGCGACCGACTTCGACCGGATCGCGGACTACGCGTACGCGGAGGAGGAGGCGTTCCTGTCCACCCTGCGGGCGGGCACGACGATCCTGGACACGGCGATCGCGGAGACGCGTACCGCGGGCGGTTCGGCGCTCTCCGGGGCGAAGGCGTTCCAGTTGCACGACACGTACGGCTTCCCGATCGACCTGACCCTGGAGATCGCCGCGGAGCAGGGCCTCACTGTCGACGACGAGGGTTTCCGCCGGTTGATGGCCGACCAGCGCACCCGCGCCAAGGCGGACGCGCAGGCGCGCAAGACCGGGCACGTCGACCTGTCGGCGTACCGGTCGGTGCTGGACGCGGGTGGGCCGGTGACGTTCACCGGGTACAGCGAGGTGTCCCGCGAGTCGACGGTGCGGGCGCTGCTCGGCGCCGACGGCCCGCGTCAGGCGGCGACCGAGGGCGACACCATCGAGCTGGTCCTCGACACGACCCCGTTCTACGCCGAGGGCGGTGGACAGCAGCCCGACCAGGGCATGATCACCGTTGGTGGCGGGCAGGTCGAGGTGCTCGACGTACAGCAGCCGGTGCCCGGCCTGATCGTGCACCGCGCCCGGGTGATCCGGGGTGAGGTGCGTGCCGGCGAGGCCGGTTTCGCCGAGATCGACACGACTCGGCGCCGGGCGATCTCCCGGTCGCACACCGCCACCCACCTGGTGCACCAGACCATGCGGAACTTCCTCGGCGAGTCGGCCACCCAGGCGGGGTCGCTGAACGCGCCCGGCCGGCTCCGGTTCGACTTCAACACCCCGACCGGGGTGTCGCCGAGTGTCCTGCGTGATGTGGAGCAGCAGGTCAACGAGGTGCTGCTGGCCGACCTGGAGGTGCACGCCTTCATCACCTCGTTGGACGAGGCGCGGCGGATCGGTGCGATGGCGCTCTTCGGCGAGAAGTACGGCGAGGAGGTGCGGGTCGTCGAGGTGGGTGACTACGCCCGGGAGCTGTGCGGTGGCACGCACGTGGCCCGGTCGGCCCAGCTCGGCCTCGTGAAGATCCTCTCCGAGTCGTCGATCGGCTCCGGTGTCCGCCGGGTCGAGGCGTTGGTCGGCATGGACGCCTTCGGTTTCCTGGCCAAGGAGCACCTGCTGGTGTCCCGGTTGGCCGAGCTGTACCGGGTGCCCAACGACCAGGTCGCCGACCGGGTGGAGCAGACCGTCACCCAGCTTCGGGACGCCGAGAAGGAGCTGGAGAAGCTCCGCGCCCAGCTGGTGCTGGGTGGCGCGGCGGCGCTCGCGGCGCAGGCCAAGGACGTGCGCGGGGTCGCGTACGTGGGCACCGAGGCGCCGGAGGGCGCGGCCGGAAACGACGTGCGGACGCTGGCCCAGGAGATCCGCGGCAAGATCGACCCGGCGCGGCCGGCGGTGGTCGCCGTGGCGGCCCGGTCGAACGGCAAGGCGTCCCTGGTGGTGGCGGTCAACGCGGCCGCGCGCGGTCGGGGCCTGGCGGCGTCGGATCTGGTGAAGGCGGCGTTCTCCGGGCGCGGCGGCGGCAGCCCCGACCTGGCCCAGGGCGGCGGTCTGCCGGCGGCCGAGGCGCCGAACCTGCTGCTCACCGTCGAGAAGGCGATCACCGAGGCGTGATGGACGATCACTGTCGGTCAGGGCGGGCCTTTCGGCCCGCCCTGGTTCGTACCCACCCGGTGGTGACCGTCGGTGGCTGACATGACGCGCGGTGTGCGGATCGGCGTCGACGTCGGTCAGGTGCGGGTGGGGGTTTCGCGCTCGGATCCGGACGGGATCCTGGCGACGCCCCTGGTCACGCTCGCTCGTGACCTCACGGCGGCACCGGACGCGGTCCCGAGCGACCTCGCCGAGCTGGCCGCGTTGGTGGCCGAACATGAGGCCGTCGCGGTTGTCGTCGGCCTTCCGGTCAATCTCGCGGGCAAACACGGCCCGGCGGCTGTCCACGTGAAGGCGTACGCTGACCGACTGGTCGATGTGATAGCGCCCGTCCCGGTAACGCTCACTGACGAGAGGATGTCGACCGTGGTCGCTTCTCGTAGGCTTGCCGAGCGTGGCGTCCGAGGTAAACGTCAACGTGCGGTTGTCGACCAGGCGGCCGCGGTGGAGATTCTGCAGAGCTGGCTGGACGCGCAGCGGAGGCGGACGTAATGATCGACGATCTGGACCTTGGGTTCGACGAGCCGGAGCGGGGGGAGAAGGGCCGGCACCGGCGCGGCTTCCGCAAGCGCAACGGCAGGTCCGGTGGCGGCCGGGGCAAGACCTTCCTGGCGTTGTTGATGGCTCTGGTCCTGTTGGGTGGCATCGGCGGCGTCGCGTTCTACGGCTTCGACCGGATCCAGAACTACTTCGTCACCCCCGACTACGACGGTGCCGGGGCCGGTGAGATCACCGTCGAGATCAAGAACGGGGCGCTGCTCGCCGACATGGCCGACGCCCTCGTCGCGGCCGACGTGGTGAAGAGCCAGAAGGCGTTCATCGAGGCGGCCGAGGCCAACTCACGCAGCAAGAACATCCAGCCGGGCACGTACAAGCTGCGCAAGCAGATGAGCGGCGCCAGCGCGGTCACCGCGATGCTCGACCTGAAAAACAAGATCGTCAACGGCCTCACCATCCCCGAGGGCCGTACCGCCAAGAACATCTACAAGCTGCTCTCCGACAAGACCAAGATCCCGGTGAAGGACTTCGAGGCCGCCGCGAAGGACCCGGAGGCGCTCGGCGTCCCGGACTGGTGGTTCGCGCGCGAGGACGGCAAGAAGGTCGTCAAGTCCGTCGAGGGCTTCCTCTTCCCGGACACCTACGAGATCCCGCCGAAGGCCACCGCGGAGAGCATCCTCAAGCTGATGGTGGACAACTTCCTCTCGGTGTCCGGTGAGATGAAGTTCGCCGACCGGGTGCAGAAGGAACGCAAGGTCAGCCCGTACGAGGCGTTGATCGTGGCCTCGCTGGCCCAGGCCGAGGCGGGCAACAAGGACGACCTGGGCAAGGTCGCCCGGGTGGCCTACAACCGGGTGTACGGCGAGTTCAACTGCAACTGCCTGGAGATGGACGTCACGGTCAACTACTACCTGGAGTCGATCGGCAAGCCGACCAAGTCGTCCAAGCAGATGACGGCGGCCGAGCTGGACGACCAGAAGAACCCGTACAACCGCAAGCTGCGGGGTCTGGTCCCCACCCCGATCAACAACCCGGGTAAGCAGGCCTTGGAAGGGGCGATGGCCCCGCCGACGGGCAAGTGGCTCTACTTCGTGGCGATCGACAAGGAGGGGCACTCCGAGTTCGCCGAGACGTACGAGCAGCATCAGCGTAACGAGGCGAAGGCCCGGGAGGCCGGCATCATCTGACCGGCCCTGTCGCCGATATCAGAAGGCTCCCCTCCCGTTGACCGAAAATGCGGTCGCGTCGGGAAGGGAGCCTTTTGATATGTGCGCGGCTGTCGCGTCATCGTCAATTCAGGAACGTCCGGACCAGCTGCCCGCCGCCGGGTCGGCCTTCGCGGGCGCGGGCCATGATCAGCGAAGGACGGAAGACCGCGGCAATCGCGATAAGGGCACGCAGAAGGCGTTTGTAGAAGGTTCCCCACTTTCGGATCGGTCGTACGATGGCCGGAATGCTTTCGCTCTCGTCGATGGCCCGTAAAGCGAAAGTCGGGCCGTCGAGCGTCGTCCGCAGCCCGGTTCTCTGGTGGTCTGGCCGGCAGGCTCGGTAGGGTCGATCCGAGTCTTGCGGGAGGGCGGAGAGTGATGCGGAACACGGCAGGGGTCCCGGGTGGTGCGGGGTGATCGTGGCGACCCGTCGGGCTGCGGTGCTGGGCAAGCCGATCGCGCACTCCCTCTCGCCGGTGATCCACACCGCCGGTTACGCCGCCGCCGGGCTGACCGGGTGGTCGTACACCCGGATCGAGTGCGCGGCGGCGGAGCTGCCGGATCTGGTCGCCGGCCTGGGCCCGGAGTGGGCCGGGTTGTCGGTGACCATGCCGGGCAAGGAGGCCGCGCTCGCCGTGGCCGCGCAGGCCTCGCCGGTCGCCGTCGCCGTCGGCGCGGCCAACACGTTGGTACGCCGTCCGGACGGCTCCTGGTATGCCGACAACACCGACGTCGCCGGCATGGTGCGGGTGCTGACCGCGGCCGGGGTGAGCGCGGGTGCCGCGGTGACGGTGCTCGGCGCGGGCGGAACGGCCCGGGCGGCGTTGGCTGCCGCCGCGCAGGTGGGCTGCCCCGCGGTGACGGTGGTCGCCCGCCGACCCGAGGCGATCGACGAGCTGCGGCCGGTGGCCGACGCACTGGGTGTCGTGCTGACACCCGCGGGCTGGGCCGACGCACACCGCCACCTCCGCACCGCTGACCTGGTGGTCTCCACCGTGCCGAAGGGAGTCGCCGACCCGTTGGCCGGCACGGTGGCCTGGCGGCCGGGGACGGTGCTCTTCGACGCGATCTACGACCCGTGGCCGACGCCGTTGGCCGCCTCCGCCGCTGCGGCCGGCCTCCGCCTGGTGTCCGGTCTGGATCTTCTGCTGGCGCAGGCGATCGGCCAGTTCGAGCAGTTCACCGGTGTGACCGCCCCGGTCGAGGCGATGCGCGGAGCGCTGGCAGAGGCGACGTCGGTCGATTTCCTTAGCTGACGGTTAAGACGCGCTTACGGAAAACTGTCCTACCTGCGACCTGCGCTGGTCATCGATACGCTGCTCACCGTTACGGACGCAGACACAGGGAGTTTCCTTGACCAGGCACGGACTGCACCGCATCACCCGGTTCCGCTCCGGGCCCCGGCGCAAGGCGATCGCCATCGGCGTGGTCGGCGGGTCGGTGGTGGCCGGCATCGTGGCGACCATGATGCCGCTGCTGGCCAGCGACGATCTGTCGATCCGAGCGGTGGCGGACACCACCGCGACCACTGTGTCGCAGGACGGTGACAACTCCGCCAAGACGACCCTGGCCACCTGCGCGACGCGGTGCGACGGCAACCCGCGCGGTGGTCGCCAGGCGGTCATCGAGTTCGCGGTGACCACGGTGCCGGCCGCCGCGGTCAACGTCCGGGCGACGCTGCGGGTGCACGCCTGGCAGCAGTTCGCCGCCACCGTGACGGCGAACGCCTCGCCGCTGAGCGCCCGGGAGGCGCGGCCGACCCTCGGCCCGGCCGGTGACGTGCTGGACAGCGTGAACGGTGTGTCCAAGGGCTTCAACGAGTGGGATGTCTCCAAACTGGTCACCGGCAACGGGATCTGGACGGTCTCGCTGGTCCAGGCCGGCCTGGAGAGCCGGATCTACTGGGCGTCGGTCGAGAACCGTAGCCCGGACCTCCGCCCGAGCCTGGTGATCAGCTACGACCTCGGGTCCCGGCCGTCAGCGCCGCCGACCACCCGGCCCGCACCGCCGCCGACGCCGAGCGCCTCGCCGACCACCGCCTCGCCGAAGCCCTCGCCGACCGTCGCACCCACCCGGACGGCGACCCCGAGCGCGAGCAGCACACTGCCGACTGGCAAGTGCGGGTCCGTGTCGGACAAGCTCGTTCCCTCCTGCGGCGCCTGGTGGGGCATGTACTCGCCGGCCGGCTCTGCCGGCGGCTGGGACCACGGCAAGGCCGTCACCGACGTGGAGGCGCAGGTCGGCCGCAAGTTCGACATCGTGCACCGCTACCACGACTTCTCCAACACCGGCAGCAACGGCGCCTTCCCGGACGCGTACGAGCAGCAGCAGATGCGCGAGGGCCGGCTCATGTTCTTCGCCTGGGAGTCCCGCAACTTCTCCACCGGCACCACGCTGAAGTGGTCCGATGTCTACAGTGGTCGGCAGGACGAGACCATCGACGCGGTCGCGGGTCGCATCCGCGCCGCCGGCGTGCCGGTTTTCATGGGCTTCGACCACGAGCCCGAGGACGAGCCGAACAAGGGCAGCGACGCCGACTTCGTCCGCGCCTGGCGCTACGTCCACGAGCGGTTCGCCCGGGCCGGCGCGAGCAACGCGGTCTGGGTCTGGACGATGATGGGCTGGTCCGGCCACTACTCGCGCTACGCCGGCCTGTACCCCGGTGACCGGTACGTCGACTGGGTGGCCTACGACCCGTACAACTTCCACGTCTGCAACGGCAGCACGGTGTGGAAGAGCCCGAGCACGACCGTGGGCGGTTTCTACCGGTGGCTGGACGACAACGGCATCGGCGCCGGCAAGCCCCGGATGCTCGCCGAGTTCGGCACCAACTTCGACTCCGCCGACCCGGGCGCCAAGCAGCGCTGGTTCCAGGAGTTCCCGGCGGCGCTGAAGGCGCACCCCAAGATCAAGGCAGCCATCTACTTCAACTCGGCCGGCATGACCAGCCGGACGTCGACCTGCGACATGACGATGAACCACAACGCCGCGGCACTGGCCGGCTTCGCGAAGGCCGGGCAGGACCCGTACCTGCGGCAGCCCACCGGGGGGAGCCGCTGACCTCCACGACGACGCGCTGACGGAACGCCGTTCGCCGGGGGTCGGGCACTTGACCTCCCGGCGTTCTGTCGGCTAGCGGATTCATGCACCGCCCAATCGGCGGATTTTGTTAACCAGGCTGGACGAGGCACGCTACCTCGGGTTCTCATCCAATCTGGAGGCGCAGCGTGCCCAAACTCTCGCACTTGTGGCGTTTTGCAGGACGACGTCGTGCTCGGGCGGGGGTGGTCGCGTTGGCGATCGTCGCCGCGGTTCTAGGCGTGCCCACCACCGCGTCGGCTGCGGTCGTACCGGTCCCGGAGACGGCGACCCTGGTGTCGGCGAATCCCGCCGACACCACTCCGCACGCCCGAGACGGTGAGACCCGTGCCTTCGCACAGGTGGGCAACACCGTCTTCGTCGGCGGCAGCTTCACCCAGCTCCGGCAGACCGCCGCCTCCGCGTGGGTGACGCAGCGCTACCTCTTCGCGTACGACCGGACCACCGGGACCATGTCCACCACCTTCCTGCCGGTGCTCGACGGGGCGGTCAACACGCTTCTCGCCGGCCCCGGCGGCACGCTGATCGTGGGCGGCGCCTTCAAGAACGTCAACGGCGTCTCGCGGAAGAACCTGGTCGCGCTCGACCCGTCGACCGGCGCGACCATCGACAGCTGGGTCGGGCGCTCCGACGGTGGCACCGTCCGTGACCTGGCTCTGCACGGCAACTGGTTGTACGTCGCCGGCGCGTTCAACTGGCTCAACGGCACCGCGCACGTCGGTCTCGGCCGGCTCGACGCGACCACCGGCGCGATCGACCCGAGTTTCGTCATCGACGCGACCGTCGGACGGCACGGCACCACGTCGTACGTCTGGACCATCGACGTCACGCCGGACGGCGACACGCTTGTCGTCGGCGGCAACTTCACCCTCGTCAACGACCTGGCGCGCAACCAGATCGCCCTGGTGGACGTCTCCGCGACGCCCACGTTGATCGACTGGAGCAGTGACAAGTTCGTCGCGCCCTGCGCGTCGCCGGCGACCTTCGTGCACTACGTGCAGGACGTGAAGTTCGGCGGCGACGGCACGTGGTTCGTGGTCGGCACGAACGGCGGCGGCGGCTGGCCGTCCGCGTACTGCGACGCCCTGGTCCGCTTCGAGACCGCCGCGCGGGGCGGCGGCCAGCTCGCCACCTGGGTCGACTTCACCGGCAACGACACCATCACCTCGGTCGAGGTCGCGGACAACGTGATCTACCTGGGCGGGCACTTCCGTTGGCTCAACAACCCGAACGCCAGCGACAAAGCGGGCTCGGGCGCCGTCGACCGACTCGGCATCGCCGCCGTCACCCCGGCGACCGGTATGCCGGTGAACTGGAACCCGCGGCGCAGCGGCAGCGCCTCGATGCCCTCGGGCACCAGCAACTGGGGCTCCTCGGTGCCGGTGCTCTGGCGCGGGTCGGACGGCCTCTACTTCGGGCACAACTCCGACGGCATGGGCGAGGAGTACCACGGCCGTCTCGGCATGTTCCCGCTCGCCGGTGGGCGTACCTTCACGCCGAAGAACCCGCCCGCCGCCACCACCGGCAACCTCTACCTGAACACCGCCTCGGGCACCCTGGCGAAGGTGCCGTTCGACGGTGCCGCGCTGGGCACCCCGGTCACTGTCAGCCAGCCCGCGTACACGTCGGCCGGCGCGACCTGGCGGGTGGACGACCGGATCTACTGGTCGCACACGGTGGCCGGCACCCCCACCGGCAGCCGGATCGACGTGTCGCTGTTCAACGGCGGGGCGATCGGCTCTCCGTGGGAGGCGTCCGGATACAACGACTGGTACAACCCGGCGCTGCTGACCGGCGCGTTCTTCCTCGACGGCCGGCTCTACTACACCCGTACCGG
Source organism: Micromonospora sp. B9E7 (assembly GCF_039871815.1). NCBI lineage: Bacteria > Bacillati > Actinomycetota > Actinomycetes > Micromonosporales > Micromonosporaceae > Micromonospora > Micromonospora sp. B9E7. The sequence goes on along the minus strand of NZ_JBDPLX010000011.1, from coordinate 106,100 downwards.
GGCCAACAACCTCTACTACCGCTACTTCGAGATCGACGGCAACTACCTCGGTGCCACCGAGTTCACCCTGCCGACGACGGGCGTGACCTGGTCCGGAGTGCGTGGCATGGCGTGGGTGGGCGGCCGGATCGTCTACGGTGCCACTGACGGGGCTCTGCGTAGCGTGCCGTTCGACCCGACGGCCGCGCCGACCGCAGCGGTCAACGGTGCCGCAGCGACTGTCATCACCACGGCGACGCCCGAGTTGTCCTGGTCTACCCCATCGACATTCTTCTCCGTAGAGTAACGGTCAACCGTTCGTAACGAAGCATCGGTAGATTGTTCACGTTGGGCCGGCGGCGGGGTACACCGCTGCCGGCCCCACGATGTGGGGAGGGTCCTTGCTCGGCGCCGCTGGCATCCGTAGAAAACGCGCGGTGCGTCTGATCTTCGCGGTCAAACGCGGCTGGTACCAGCTCCGCTATCGGCAGTTGACGCTCGGCCGCGATGTCGAGATCCGTGGTCGGATCCGGCTGCGCCGCGGGGTGCGGGTGACCATCGGTGACCGCACCCGGTTGAACAAGCTCGTCCGTTTCGCCGGCCCCGGCGAGGTACGCGTCGGGGCCGACTGTCTGCTCAACGCCACCTGGATCGGCACCTGGACGTCGGTGACCGTGGGCGACCGCTGCCTCCTGTCGGACTGCGAGCTGCTCGACAACGACTTCCACAACCTGCCGCCCGCGCAGCGGCACGAGCCGCCCGGCCCGGCCACCCGTGCGCCGATCGTGCTGGAGGACAACGTGTGGGTCGGCGCGCACGCACTGGTGATGAAGGGCGTCCGGGTCGGCCGGGACAGTGTCGTGGGTGCGGCGACGGTGGTCCGCACGGACGTACCACCCGGTGTCGTGGTCGTCGGCAATCCTCAACAGACGGTGAAGAAGTTCCATGACTGATGCAACGCCCGGCCCCTGGTCCACGGACGGCCCGACCTCGGGGACCCCCGGCACCGTGACACTGACCGACCTGCTGCGGGTGCCGCTGCACCGGATACGGCTGGTCGCGGCGGTGGCGATGGTCGGTCTGCTCGCCGCACTCGGCTACGTGCTGCTCGTGCCGGCGGCGATGAGCGCGAGCGCCGTGGTGGCGGTCCGGCCGGTGGTCACCGACGCGTTCACCCCCAGCGGCGCGGGTGCCGACCGCGCGGTCAACATGAACGTGGAGAGTGGCATCGCCACCGGCACCGAGGTGGTGCAGCGGCTCGCCAACTCCGCCGGCGGCGACCCGCGGGACATCCGTAACGCGCTGGAGGTCGAGGTGCCCACCGGCGGGCAGATCCTGCGTTTCACCTACCAGGCGGGCGAGGCGCAGCGTGCGGTGCAGAGCGCCAACATGGCCGCCCAGGCCTACCTGGACGTGCGACGCACCATGTACGAGCAGCAGCGCGCCGAGATGCTGCGCTCCTACGACGCCAGCATCACCAAGGTCGTCGCCCAGCAGACCGCGCTCCAGAAGCGGGCGAGCACCGTCAAGGACACCGCTGCGGGGGACGCGGTGGTGGCCGAGTTGGCCGGAATCAACAACCAGCTCACCCAGCTCAACGCCGCCCGCACCGAGATCGCCGCGGTCGACGTCAACCCCGGCTGGGTCACCCAGACCGCGGAGAAGGCACTGGTCACCTCCGCCGGGCACCGGCCGCTCTACCTGGTCGCCGGCCTGCTCGGCGGCGCGTTGGTCGGCATCGTGCTGGCGTACGCCTGGGAGTCGACCGACCGGCGGGTCCGCTCGGTCGCCGACGGCCGGGACGCCACCGGGCTGCCGCTGCTCGGCACGGTGCGCCGGCCGGCGCTGCGCGGCAGCCCACGGGCGGTCGACGCCGATATCCGGTACGTGGCGATGGCGGTCGCCGAACGGGTCCGCCAACCCGCCCGGGTGGCGCTGGTGACCGCCCGGGAGGACGCCACCGCGCTCACCGCTGGACTCGCGGTGGCGCTCGCCGCCGACGGTCGGGAGGTCTTCGTCGCCGACGACAACGGGCGCGTCGAGCGACTGCGCACCGCCGTCCTCGCCGACCGGGGGCGGCTGCCCATCGACCCGTCCCGACCGCTGGTCCCCAAGCCTCGCCCGGCCGGCAGCACCTCGACTGCCGCTGGCGGCGCGGAGGGCACGGCCACCCGCCGGCCCTCCCCGCACCCGCCCGGCGCCCGTCCGTCCACCGACCCGGACGCCACCCTGACGCTGCCCCGGGTGGCGTCGGCCCGCCCGGAGAACGGTCGGGTCACCGACCCGGACGAGGTGGCCGTGGGTGTGGGCAGTGTCCGGTTCGGCACCTGGCGACAGGGCGCGGACCACGGCCTCGTGCTGTTCAACGCCCCACCGGCGGAGTCCGACGAGCGCGGCGTCGCGGTTGCCCGGCAGGGCAGCGCGGTGGTGGTCGTGGAACGGGACCGCACCCGGCAGAGCGACCTGCGCCGCCTGGTGGAGCGGCTGCGTGCCGCAGGCGTCACCCCGCTGGGCTTCGTGCTCACGCGTAACGGCCGGGCCTGAGCGTGTCGGTCACCCGCGCCCCGGCGACCGAACCGCCGCCCGGAGGCGTTCCGGCCGTCGTCGTGCCCGCACCCCGGCCCGCGCCGCCCCGGCTGCCGATCTGGCCGTTGTCGCTGATGTTCGGCCTGGTGCCGCTCTGGTGGTTGCTCGGAGCGTTCTACCTCGGTTGGCCCCTGCTGGGCGCGTTGCTGTTGGCGCTGCTGTTCACCCGAGGGCGGGTGCCGCTGCCACCGGTGGTGGGCATCTGGCTGCTCTTCCTCGCCATCGTGCTGGTCAGCGCCACCCAGCTCGCGTCGCCCGCCTCGCTGCTGACGTTCGCGCTGCGCCTGGCCTTCTACCTGACCGCGCTGGTGGTCGGGGTCTACGTCTACGCCGCCGCCCGGGAACGGGCCAGCCTGGTGGCGGTGCTCACCCCGCTCTGTGCGTTCTGGTTCGGGTTGGTGGCGCTGGGTTGGCTCGGGGTGCTGGTGCCCCGACTCGCGATGACCACCCCGATGGAGGTGCTGCTGCCCGGAGGGGTGGCCGGCACCCCGTTCATCCAGGACATGGTGCACCTGACCACGGCTGAGTACAGCGCCCGTTCGCTGAACCCGATCTACCGCCCGGCCGCGCCGTTCGCGTACACCAACAACTACGGCAGCGCATACGCGATGACCATGCCGTGCGTGGTGGCGTACGCGATGCTGCGCCGGCAGGGGGTGCTGCGCTGGGCGCTGCTGGCGTCGCTGCCGCTGTCGCTCGCGCCGGCGTTCCTCACCCTCAACCGGGCGATGTTCCTCAGCCTCGGCGCCGGGCTGGCGGTGCTCGGGGTGCGGGCCAGCCTGCGCGGCAACGTCCGGGTCGCCGCGTCCATCGTCGGGGTCGTGGTGATCGGCGCGTTGGCGACGTTGTTCATTCCGATCACCGACCTGATCAGCCAGCGGGTCGACTCCAGTGACACCAACACCGATCGACTCTCGCTCTACACCGAGGTGATCCGTCGGGTGCAGGAGTCGCCGTGGTTGGGCTACGGCGCGCCGGTGAACGTCGACACCGTGTCGGCGGCCGCCCCGATCGGCACCCAGGGTCAGCTGTGGATGGTGCTGTTCAGTCACGGCGTACCCGCGCTCGTCTGTTTCCTGGCCTGGTTCGTCGCGTCCGCGGTGATCTGCGCGCGGGCGACCTCGGCGGCCGGGCAGTGGTTGGCGGTGGTGCCGGTGGTCTGCCTGGTCCAGGTCCCGTTCTACGGCATGGCGAACCAGAACCTGTCGGTCGCGTTCTTCGCGGTCGCCTTCGCGATGGCGCTCACCGAACGCGAACGGCTGACCCGGTTGGCCGTACCGCGACCGCCGGCCACGCGGGACGCGGCGGTGCCCGCATGACCGCCGCCACCCGACCTCCGGCCGTCCCGGACGAGCCGGTCGCAGGCGCGGCGGCAGGTTCGGCGGAGACCCGCCGCAGCGCGCGCAGCGGCGTCACCGGGCTGCTCGGCGCGGCCACCAGCGGGCTGTTCGGGTTCCTGCTGGCCGTGGTCATCACCCGGGGGTACGGCACGGCCGGCGCGGGCGCGTTCTTCGCCTCGATCGGGGTGGTCACGGTGGCCACCGCGGTCTGCACGCTCGGGGCGGAGACGGGTCTGATGTGGGCGCTGCCCCGCCGCACGGCCGGCGCGCGTGGGGACGCGGCGCGGCTGCTCCCGGTGGCGCTGATCCCGCCGCTGCTGGCCGGGCTCCTGGTCGCCGGCGTCGGCGTGCTGGCCGCGGACGCGCTCGCGCCCCGGCTGCTACGCGGCTCCGGCGCGAGCGGCGACGCGCTGCTCACGGTCACGTTCGCGGCGGTGCCGGTGGTGGTCGCGATGACCCTGTTGCTGGCCGCGCTGCGCTGCGTACGGCCCATCCGGGCGTACGTCGGGGTGCAGTTCCTCCTGTTGCCGATCGCCCGCCCGGTGCTGGTCGGCGCCGCCGCGCTGGCCGGCGGCGGCCTGCTCGCCGGCATGACCGGCTGGTTGGTGCCGGCGGCGTTGGCGCTGCTGGTCTGCCTCACCCTGGTCGCCGGCCCGCTCGGGTTGGGCCGGGGCGCGACGCTCGCACCGACCCGCTCCGACTGGTCGACGTTCTGGCGCTTCGCGCTGCCCCGGGCCGCCTCGGCGGCCATCGACGCGGGCAGCATGTGGGTGGGTGTGCTGCTCACCTCGGTGCTGGCCGGGCCGGCGGACGCCGGCGTGTTCGGCGCGGTCGGCCGGTACGTGCTGGCCGGTCAACTGGCCATGCAGGGGCTGCGGGTGGCGGTGTCGCCGCAGTTGTCCCGGCTGCTCGGTCGCGGCGAGCGGGCGGCGGCGGCGGCCGTGCACCGGCAGTTGACCAGCTGGGGGCTGGTGCTGTCCTGGCCGGTGTACCTGCTGCTCGCGGTCTTCGCGTCGGCGTTCCTGCACCTGTTCGGGCCGGAGTTCACCGCTGGCGTTCCGGCGCTGACGGTGCTCGCGCTGGCGATGCTGGTCAACACCGGGGTGGGCAACGTGCAGAGCCTGCTGTTGATGGGCGGGCGCAGCGGGCTGCACCTGGTGGCCACCGTGGCCGGGTTGACGGTGACCGTCTCGTTGGGCCTCTGGTTGATCCCCCGCTACGGCGCCACGGGCGCGGCGGTGGCCTGGGCCGCCGGCATCGCCACCGAGAACCTCACCGCGGCCGGCTTCGCCCGGTCGGTGGTCCGGGAGCCGCTGTTCGACGCGGCGATGGTGCGGGCCGCCGGCGCCACGGTCGCCGGGGTGGGGCTGGCCGCCGCCGCAGGCGTGCTGGCGGGCGGTCGAGGCCTGCCCGGCCTGGCGGTGGCGCTGGTGGTGCTGCTGGCCGGCTGCGTCGGCATGTTGACGTTGCCCCGGGTGCGCGCCGGCATCCGGGGGACCATGAGGCAGATCCGTGGAGGGGACCACGCGGCTACGGCCGCCGAGCCCAACCCGGCATCGACGAGAGGCAGGTGAGGTCCGTCGTGGCGTCCATCCGTGACCGGGTCAAGCAGTTGGTCCCGACCCAGGTGACCACCCGGCTGAAGGAGTCGCTTGTCGACTACGGGGTGCGCACCAGTGATCGCCGGCCGCTGCCGGATTTCCTGATCATCGGCACCAAGCGGGGTGGCACCACCTCCCTGTGGAACTACCTCATCCAGCACCCGTTGGTGCCCCGCCTGTTCCCGGCGTGGAACACCAAGTCGGCGCACTACTTCGAGGAGCACTGGGGTCGCGGCGAGGCGTGGTACCGCTCGCACTTCCCGACCGAACGGCAGCGGGATGCCCTGGCCAAACGGCACGGCGGGCCGGTCCGGGTCGGTGAGGCCGCCCCGTTGTACATGTTCCATCCCCTCGCCGCGCAGCGGGTCTCGGCGCTGATGCCGACGGTGAAGTTGATCGTGTTGCTGCGTGACCCGGTGGAGCGGGCGTACTCGCACTGGAAGGAACGCCGCACCCACGGCATCGAGCCGCTGGACTTCGCCGCGGCGCTGGCCGCCGAGCCGGAGCGCACGGCGGGGGAGCGGGAGCGGTTGATCGCCGAGCCGGAGTCGTTCAGCGAGGCGTACGACTGGTACACGTACCGGGCCCGGGGGCGTTACCTGGAGCACCTGGAGCCATGGTTGGAGCGCTTCGACTCCGACCAGATCCTCTTCCTGCCGAGCGAGGATCTGTACCGCGACTCCCGCGCTACCTACCGGCGTACCCTCGACTTCCTCGGGCTGCCGGCGTACGACCTGCCCAACTTCAAGGTCTACAACGACAGGCGCTCGGCACCGCTGGAGCCGGCGGTGCGCGCTGAGCTGACCGACTACTACCGGCCGTACAACGACGCGCTGCGTCAGCGGCTCGGGCTGGACCTCGACTGGGCGGACCGGGCGGCGTGACGACGCGGGTGGGCCCGGACGCCGACCCACGCTCCCGGGTGGACGGTCTGGGCTGGGTGAGCCGCGCGGTCTTCCCGGACGAGCGGGTCGGCCTGACCGTGGGCGGCGCCCCGCCGGACGGTCACCGGTCGGTGGCCCGGTACGCGGTGGTGCCGTCGGTGGCCCGGGCCCGGTTCCTGGTGCCGTTGGGCGCGCCACGGGCCGGGGCGGCGTCGCTGCTGGCGTACAACGCGCTGCGGCCACCGAAGGTGCGCGCGGTGCGGGCGGTCCTGGGCGGGTTGGCCCGGTTCGGTCGGGTGGGGCTCGCGCCCTTTCCGACGCTGACCGTCTCGGTGCCCGCCGGGTCGTCGGCGGCCGAGTTGCTGCTGACCGAGCGGCTCGCCGCCGACCTGGGTGGCACGCCGCTGCTGGCCGCGTGCGGGGTCCGGCCGCCCGACCCGAACGGCAAGCCGACCCTGCAGCTCTTCACCGCCGACGGTCGTCCGCGCGGCTACGCGAAGATCGGCTGGAACGACGCGACACGCGCGCTGGTCACCGCGGAGGCGGCGGCCCTGCGCGGGCTGGGGGCGGTCGTCGGCGTGGCGGACCACCCGACGCCGCCGAGGCTGCTCAGCGAGACGGCGTGGGCGGGCCAGGTGGTCGCGGTGATCGAGCCGTTGCCACCGGCGGTACGCGGTGTGCCGGTCGACGACCCTCCGCGGATCGCGGCGCTGCTCGCGGTCGCCCGGCGTGGCGGTCCGGCGGGTACGCCCCGACCACTGGCCGGGTCGACCTTCCTGACCCGGTTGGCCGGGCTGGCTGATCGGGCCGCCGCGGCCGAGCCGACGGGTACGCGGGCGGTCGCCGCGGTTTCCGCGCTGGCCCGCCGGCATGGCGACACCGGTGTGGAGTTCGGCCACTGGCATGGTGACTGGGTGCCGTGGAATCTGGGCTGGCACGCCGGCCGGTTGGTCGCCTGGGACTGGGAACACAGCGCCCCGGACGTGCCGGTCGGCTTCGACCTGGCGCACGACGCGTTCCAGCGTGCCCTGGTGCTGCGGGGGGAGTCGGCAGGCGCGGCGGCATCGGCTGTCGACGGACACCTGGGCCGACACGGCGAGCGGCTCGGCCTCGACGCCGCGCAGCGGCGGCTGGTCGCCGACGCGTACCTGGTGGAGATGTGGCTGCGGACCTGGCGGCTGGCCGACGCGGGCGCGGGCTGGAACGCCGCGCTGCATCCCGCACTGCTGGATGTCATCGAGAAAAGACATAGCGGCTGATCCGGGGGAATCGCGGCGTCGGGGATGCGTCGCAGAGTGACGACAAAATCGCAGGTGGTGATGACGATCGATGGACTTTGGACGATCGGCGTGTCCGACAGCCCGATGTGGAGATCGACGTCTCGTCCGGTCGCGCTATTCAACGACCGGACATCGTGTGATCTGCTTCTGCGTGGCGTGAACTGAAATTCCAAGCGAACTTGTGGGGAGTCGCGTGGACACGAAGAACGATGACGGTGCGGCACCGGTGCTGCTGCTGGTCGGATCCAGCGGCGGCCACCTGGCCCAACTACTCGCACTGAGGCCGTGGTACGAGCAGTGGCGGCGCTGTTGGGTCACCTTCGACACTCCGGAGGCGCTGTCCCTGCTGGCCGGTGAGGATCTGGTGCCGGCGCACCACCCGACCACCCGCAACGTGCCGAACCTGCTGCGCAACGCGCTGCTGGCCTGGCGGGTCCTGCGGGCACGGCGGGTCGCCGCGGTGGTCACCACCGGTGCCGGGGTGGCGGTCCCGTTCGTGGTGCTGGCCCGGATGCGGCGCATCCCGACCGTCTACATCGAGGTGTACGACCGGATCGACACCCCGACCCTGACCGCCCGCCTCTGCCGCCCGTTCCTGTCCGCGATGCTCGTGCAGTGGGACGAGCAGCGCCGGCAGTACCCCGAGGCGACCGTCGTGGGGACGCTGCTGTGACCGGGGAGACGGGCACCGCCCGGCGTCCGCAGCCGACCGTCGAGGCGCCCCGCCTTCCCCGCCAGCGGGACAGCACGTCGACGTCCCAGGTCCGGGTGTTGGTCGCGGTCGGCACCGACAAGCACCCCTTCGACCGGCTCGTCGACTGGCTGGCGCAGTGGCACGCGCAGGTCGCCGACCCGGTCGGGCTGACCGTGCAGCACGGGCACACCGCTGTGCCACCGCTGCCCGGCGCGGTGCCGTTCCTCGGTCATGACGCGCTCCAGCAGGCGATGGCCGACGCCGACCTGGTGGTCTGCCACGGCGGCCCGGCGACCATCCTGGAGGCCCGCCGGCACGGCCACCTGCCCATCGTGGTGCCCCGCAACCCGGCGCGCGGTGAGCACGTCGACGACCACCAGCTCCTCTTCGCCCGCCGTCTCGGCGCCGCCGGACTGGTGGCGCTCTGCGAGACCCGGGAGGCGCTGCACGACGCGTTGACCGCCGGGCTGGCCGACCCGACCCGCTATGCGGTGGCCACCGACCCGCAGGCGCACGAGGCGCGACGGGCGGCGGTGGCCCGGGTCGGGCGGATCGTCGACGACCTGGTTGCCGGCTCTACCCCGCGCCTGTCCCGGTGGCGGGTCCGGCCCCGCCCGCGTCCGGGCACGAAGGAGACCTCCCGATGACCCCGCAGTCGAACGTCAGCGTCGTGGTGCCCACCCGGGACCGTCCCGAGCTGCTGCGCGCGGCGGTGGGTGCGATCCTGGGCCAGGAGTACCCGGGCCCGATCGAGGTCGTGGTGGTGTTCGACCAGTCCGCTCCGGACGAGTCGTTGACCGACCTGGGGCGCGGCCCGGATCGGGCGGTGCGGGTGATCCGCAACGTCCGTACCCCGGGGCTGGCCGGGGCGCGCAACAGCGGCACCCTCGCGGCGCAGGGCGAGCTGGTCGCGTTCTGCGACGACGACGACGAGTGGCTGCCCGGCAAGCTGGCTGCCCAGGTCGACGCGCTGGCCGCCGACCCGGGGTCCGAGTTCGTCTGTTGCGGCATCCGGGTCAGCTACGACGGCAGCACCGTCGACCGGGTGCTCGACAAGGAGCGGATCACCCTGGACGACCTGCTGCGCGACCGGATGACGGAGCTGCACCCGTCGACCTTCCTGATCCGCGCCACCGCGCTGCGCGACGGGTTCGGTCTGGTCGACGAGGAGATCCCGGGCAGCTACGCGGAGGACTACGAGTTCCTGCTCCGGGCCGCGCGCAGCGCGCCGCTGATCAACCTGCGGACGCCGTCGGTGCTGGTCCGCTGGCACAAACGCTCGTACTTCGCGCAGCGCTGGGACACCATCTCCGAGGCCCTGCAGTGGCTGCTGCGGCGCTACCCGGAGTTCGCCACCCAGCCGGCCGGCGAGGCTCGGGTGGCCGGGCAGATCGCGTTCGCCCAGGCCGCCTCCGGTGACCGGCGCGGCGCCCTGCGCTGGGCGCGACGCACCCTGCGGAGCAATCCCCGCGAGCCGCGCGCCTACCTGGCGCTCGCCGTCGCCGGCCGGGTGGTCCGCGCCGACGCGGTGCTGCGCAGCCTGCACAAGCGCGGCCGGGGGATCTGAGCTGCCGCCGCCCGGCCCGACCGGGCGGCGGCGTCCGCAGGGCGGGACGCGCCGGGCGGCACGGTGGGGCGGCGACCGGGCGTGACAGACTGAGCACCGTGTTGCGCTGGTTGACTGCAGGTGAATCGCACGGTCCCGCCCTCGTCGCGATGTTGGAGGGGGTGCCGGCCGGCATCGAGGTGACCACCACCGTGATCGCCGACGAGCTGGCCCGTCGGCGGCTGGGCTACGGCCGTGGCGCCCGAATGTCGTTCGAACGGGACGAGGTCGAGCTGCTCGGCGGCCTGCGGCACGGCGTCACCCTGGGCAGCCCGGTGGCCATCAGGGTCGGCAACTCCGAGTGGCCGAAGTGGCAGACCGTGATGGCCGCCGACCCGGTCGACCCCGACGAGCTGGCCCGGCAGGCCCGCAACGCCCCGCTGACCCGCCCCCGGCCGGGCCACGCCGACCTGGCCGGCATGCAGAAGTACGGCCACACCGACGCCCGGCCGATCCTGGAACGCGCCAGCGCCCGGGAGACCGCCGCCCGGGTCGCCGTCGGCGCGGTCGCCAAGGCACTGATCCGTCAGGCGCTCGGCATCGAGATCGTCTCGCACGTCGTCGAGCTGGGCCCGGTGGCGGCGAAGCCCGGGCTGCGCCCCGTCCCGTCCGACGCCGCCCGCATCGACGCCGACCCGCTGCGCTGCCTCGACCCGGAGGCCAGCGCCCTGATGGTCGCCGAGGTCGACGCCGCGAAGAAGGCCGCGGACACCCTCGGCGGCGTGGTCGAGGTGTTGGCGTACGGGGTGCCGCCGGGGTTGGGCAGCCACGTGCAGTGGGACCGCAAGCTCGACGCCCGACTGGCCACCGCGCTGATGTCGATCCAGGCGATCAAGGGCGTGGAGATCGGCGACGGCTGGCAGCAGGCCCGGTCCCGTGGCTCGGAGGCGCACGACGAGATCATTCCGTCGGCCACCGGCGTCCGCCGGGTCACCGACCGGGCGGGTGGTCTGGAGGGTGGCATCACCACCGGCGAGCCGCTGCGGGTCCGCGCCGCGATGAAGCCGATCTCCTCGCTGAACCGGGCCCTCTCCACAGTGGACGTCACCACCGGTGAGCCGGCCACCGCGATCAACCAGCGTTCCGACGTCTGTGCGGTGCCGGCCGCGGCGGTTGTCGCCGAGGCGATGGTGGCGCTGGTGCTCGCCGAGGCGGCCACCGAGAAGTTCGGCGGCGACTCGATCGCCGAGATCCGCCGCAACCTGGCCGGTTACCTCGACGCGCTGGTCATCCGCTGATGGCACCGGTCGTCGTGCTGGTCGGAGCGCCCGGCTGCGGCAAGACCACCGTCGGGCGGGCGCTCGCCGACGCCCTCTCGGTGGAGTTCCGCGACACGGACATCGACATCGAGCAGATGGCCGGCAAGCCGATCCCGGAGATCTTCATCGACGAGGGTGAGGCTCACTTCCGTACCCTGGAGCGGGCCGCGGTGGCCGCGGCGCTGGCCGGCGGCACGGGCGTGCTCGCCCTCGGCGGCGGCGCGGTGTTGGCCGAGGAGACCCGGGCCGCCCTGGTCGGGCACCGGGTGGTGCACCTCTCGGTCGAGCTGCCCGACGCGGTGAAGCGGGTCGGGCTCGGCGCCGGCCGTCCGCTGCTGGCGATCAACCCGCGGGCCACCCTCAAGCACCTTCTGGACCAGCGTCGGCCGCTCTACGCGGAGGTGGCCACCGAGACGGTGACCACCGACGGCCGGACCCCGACGGCGATCGTCGCCGAGATCGCCGCGCTGCTGCCGCGCTGACGCCCGCACCCGGCCGGTGGGCCACCGGCCGGGCGGGCAGCCCCCACTTCGGGTCTGTGCTCAGCCCCGGGTGGCCGCGTCGAGGATGTCGGCGAGAGCCTTCGGTTCGCTGAGCATCGGCCAGTGCCCGGTCGGCAACTCGAACAGTCGGCCGCCGGCCAGCCCGGTGAAGAACGGGTGCCTCTCGTCGATCATCTGCCGGACCACGGCGAGCGGGAAGGTGCTGGCGACCAGGGCGGTCGGCACCGGACGGCCGCCGGTGCGTCGGACCGGGTCGGTGGCCGCGCGCAGCGGCTGCGGCGTGGCCCGGGCGCGCAGCAGAGCCAGCATGGGTTCGTCCAGACCAGCCAGGTTTGTCGGGTCGGCGGTCGGATCCCAGGCCGGCGGCGGCAGCAGGTCACCGTCACCGATCGCGGCCCGGAGCCGTTCCTGCTCCTCCGGCGGCACCGTGTCGAACTGCGCGGTGCCGTCCGGCAGTGGCCCGCTCTCCACGTAGACCACCCGGGCGATCCGGTCCGGGATGCGGTCGGCCGCCTGGGCGACCGGCATGCCGCCACCGGAGTGCCCGACCAGCAGCACGTCGCGCAGATCCTCGACCTCGATCAGCCGGACGATGTCCGCGGTGTGCGTCTCCAGGCCGACCTCCGGCCCGGCGAGGTGGTCGCGCTCGGCCAATCCGGTCAGGGTCATCGGGTGGACCTCGTGGCCCTGCGCGCGCAACGTCGTGGTCACCTCCCGCCACGCCCAGGCGCCCAACCAGAACCCCGGAACCAGCACGAACGTCGCCATCTGTCGCTCCTTCTCTCGGTTACCGACAGACCGTACGATCGAATGCGGACAGAATCCGCCCGGTTTGGAGGAGTGGCCCGTGTCACATCCCGCCGGTCGGGTGCTGGCTCTCCTCGAGGTGCTGCAGGCCCGGCACCGCGCGACCGCCACCGAGTTGGCCGGCTGGCTCGGCGTCGACGAGCGGACCGTGCGCAGGTACGCGGCCACCCTGGTCGAGCTGGGCATTCCCGTCACCGCCGACCGGGGCCGCCACGGCGGCTACCGGCTGCACTCCGGGTACAAGCTGCCGCCGCTCATGCTCACCGACGACGAGGCGGTGGCCGTGCTGCTCGGCCTGGTCGTCGCCGAACGGGTCGGGCTCGCCACCGAGCAGCCGGCCACCGCCACCGCCCTGGCGAAGATCCGTCGGGTGCTGCCGGCGGCACTCGCCGACCGGCTCGCCGCCGTACAGGAGCACCTGGGCTTCACCCTGCGTCGCCCGGAGCAGGAACGCGGACCGGCGTCGGGTACTCTGCTCACCCTGGCCTCGGCGGCTCGACACCGGCAGCGGGTGGCGTTGGACTACCGCTCCTGGCGGGGCGAGCGCTCGCACCGGGAGCTCGACCCGTACGGGCTGGTCTTCCACGCCGGCCGTTGGTACGTCACCGGCCACGACCACCGGCGCGGCGAGGTCCGCATGTTCCGGCTGGACCGGATCGGCGCCGTCACGCCGGGCGAGGCGATGTTCACCGTGCCGGACGGCTTCGAGGCGGTCGCCTGGGTGACCCGGTCGCTGGCCGGTGTGCCGTACCAGCACGAGGTGGAGGTGCTGCTGGAGACCGACCTGGTCGCCGCCCGTCGGCGCATCCCGCCCAGCGTGGCCGAGTTGACCGCCACCACCGACGGGGTGCTGCTGCGGGCCCGGGCGGAGAGCCTGCCCGGTATGGCCGCGCTGCTCTCCGGCCTGGGCTGCCCCTTCACCGTGCGGCAGCCGGACGCGCTGCGCGCCGCCGTGGCCGAGCACGCCCGCCGACTGGCGGAGTGGGCCGCCCGGCCAGCAGGTGGACAGACGCCGTCGCCGCGCCGCCCGCTGGACTAGGCTGCCGGCGATGGACGAAGTGACCCGGATTCCGGTCGGCGGCGAGCGGCCGTACGACGTGTTGGTGGGGCGTGACCTGCTGGGCGCGCTGCCCGGCCTGCTGCCCGGCGCGAGTCGGGCGGCGGTGCTGCACGCGCCCCCGCTCAAGGCTCTCGCGGACGCGGTCGGTGAGCGGCTGCGCGCCGCCGGTGTCGAGCCGCTGCCGATCGAGGTACCCGACGCCGAGTCGGGCAAGCAGATCGACGTCGCCGCCGCCTGTTGGGACCGGCTCGGGGAGGCCGGGTTCACCCGTACCGACGCGGTGGTCGGGGTGGGCGGCGGTGCCGTGACCGACCTGGCCGGGTTCGTCGCGGCCTGCTGGTTGCGCGGGGTGCGCTGGGTTCCGGTGGCGACCTCGTTGCTGGGCATGGTCGACGCCGCTGTGGGCGGCAAGACGGGGATCAACACGGCCGCCGGCAAGAACCTGGTGGGCGCGTTCCACCCGCCGGTCGGTGTGCTGGCCGACCTGGCCACGCTGGACAGCCTGCCCGAGGTCGACCTGGCGGCCGGGCTCGCCGAGGTGGTCAAGTGCGGGTTCATCGCCGACCCGGCGATCCTCGACCTGGTCGAGCGCGACCCGGCGGCGGCCACCGACGTGCGCGGGCCGGCGACGCGGGAGCTGATCGAACGGGCGATCCGGGTCAAGGCCGACGTGGTCGCCGGTGACCTACGCGAGTCGGGCGTGCGGGAGGTGCTCAACTACGGCCACACCCTCGCCCACGCGATCGAGCAGAACGAGGGCTACCGGTGGCGGCACGGCCACGCCGTCGCCGTCGGCCTGGTGTACGCCGCCGCGCTGGCCCGGCTCGCCGGACGGCTCGACGCCCCGACCGCCGACCGGCACCGGGTCACCCTGACCGCGCTCGGTCTGCCGGTGAGCTACCCGGCCGACGCCTGGCCGCGCCTGCTGGCCACCATGCGGGTGGACAAGAAGGCCCGGGGCAACCGGCTGCGGTTCGTGGTGCTCGACGGGCTGGCCCGCCCGGCGATGTTGGAGGGCCCGGACGACGCGCTGCTGGAGGCCGCCTACCAGGAGGTGGCCGTCCCGTGAAGGTCTACGTCCTGAACGGGCCGAACCTGGGCCGGCTGGGCACCCGCGAGCCCGAGGTGTACGGCGCGACCACCTACGCCGACCTGGTCGCGCTGTGCGAGGCCACCGGTCGGGAGCTGGGGCTGGACGTGACGGTCCGGCAGACCGACGCGGAGCACGAGCTGCTCGGCTGGCTGCACACGGCGGCCGACGAGGGCGCGGCGGTGGTGCTCAACCCGGCCGCCTGGTCGCACTACTCGTACGCCGTGCGGGACGCCTGCGCCATGCTGCGGGGGCCGTTGGTGGAGGTGCACCTCTCCAACATCCACGCCCGCGAGGAGTTCCGGCACCACTCGGTGGTGTCCGCGGTGGCGACCGGGGTGATCTGCGGGCTCGGCGTGGACGGCTACCGCCTCGCGCTGCATCATCTGGCTGCGTTGGATCTGGCCGCGCTGGGCGTCGACAGCTGACAGCGGCCCGGCACGCCGGCTTCGCACGTACTCCTGCTTCCCTGATCTCACACTGAGTGGCGACGGCCCCGGTCGATCCCGACCCACCGCCTCCCTTTGCTCTGCTGCCCTATCCGCACCACCCGGCTGATCTGCGCTTTCGCCCGACGATGCCCGCGGCGGTCGGGACCATGACGGAACTCATCGTGACCGTCGCCTCGGCGGGTGCAGAGCAAAGGGCGTAGGCGATGTGCGTGGGATCTGTCGGCGGGTACGGAGGGGGCGCCCCCGGGCGAGGCCGTCGGTGCTGAGACGGCGGCGGCCGACGTCCGGCGCGGAGAGTAGACTTCCCAGGTCTGTCCGCCAATTGATGATCAAGGCAGGAAATGGCCTCCACCAACGACCTCAAAAACGGCCTGGTACTCAACCTGGACGGCGAGCTCTGGGCCGTCGTCGAGTTCCAGCACGTCAAGCCCGGTAAGGGTGGTGCCTTCGTGCGCACCACGCTGAAGAACGTGCTGTCCGGGAAGGTGGTCGACAAGACCTTCAACGCGGGCACCAAGGTCGAGACCGCGACCGTTGACAAGCGCACGATGCAATACCTGTACGCCGACGGCGAGGACTTCGTCTTCATGGATCTGGAGACCTTCGACCAGATCACCGTGCCTGGCGGCACCGTCGGCGAGGCAGCCAACTACCTGCTGCCCGAGGCGGAGGCGACCGTCGCCCAGCACGAGGGGGTGCCGCTCTACATCGAGCTGCCCACCAGCGTTGTGCTGGAGGTCACCTACACCGAGCCTGGCCTGCAGGGCGACCGTTCGACCGGTGGCAACAAGCCGGCGACGGTGGAGACCGGCGCCACCGTGCAGGTGCCGCTGTTCATCACCACCGGTGAGAAGATCAAGGTCGACACCCGCGACGGCCGTTACCTCGGCCGCGCCTGATGGCTGAGGGTTCCAAGCAGCAGATGCCGGCGCGCCGCAAGGCGCGCAAGCGGGCGCTGGATGTCCTCTACGAGGCCGACCTACGGGACAAGCCTCCGGTGGAGGTGCTCGCCGGCTACGTGCAGCGGATCGAGCAGCCCCGACCGGAGCACCTGGGCTACGCGGTGGGTCTGGTCGAGGGTGTCGCCGAGAACCTCAACCGGATCGACGAGCTGATCGCCAGCTACGCCGAGGGTTGGACGCTGGAGCGGATGCCGGTCGTCGACCGGAATCTGGCCCGGATCGCTGTCTACGAGTTGCTCTACGTCGACGAGATCGACGACGCGGTGGCGATCAGCGAGGCCGTGGAGCTGGCCCGGCAGATGTCCACCGACGACTCGCCGCGCTTCCTCAACGGGGTGCTCGGCCGGATCGCCGAGTACGCCACCCGCTGATCGAGCCGGCACCAGCACCACGATCGAAAAGGGCCCGTGCCATCCGGCACGGGCCCTTTCGGGTGGAGCTACCGCTCAGGAGGCGAAGAACGCCCGGGGGTCGGCCACCAGCACACCGTGCTCGGTGAGCCGCTCGATCAGGCCCGACGGTGAGGCGTCGTACACGATCGCGAGTGCCCGCAGGTCGTCGGCGCGGATGGAGAGCACCCGGCCGTTGTAGTCACCACGCTGCTGCTGGATGGCGCGGGCGTAGCGCGCGACGTAGGCCAGGTCCTCGGAGGCCTCGTCGTAGAGCCGCTCCAGGTCCAGGACGATCTTGCTGGTGGGCTCGTGCCGGACGCCGCTGCCGTCAGGCAGCAACTCCGAGACGGGGACACGGTAGAACTCGGCCAACTCGGCCAGACGGGACACCGTCACGGCCCGGTCGCCGCGCTCGTACGAGCCGACCACCACGGCCTTCCACCGGCCGTTCGACTTCTCCTCCACACCCTGCAGGGAGAGACCCTGCTGTTGGCGGATGGAGCGCAGGCGGGCGCCCAGCGACTTGGCGTATTCAGAGGGCATTCGGACACTCCCAGTGCTGCTCGGGGTTCTCCCGTCGATCGCTACGGAGCGTGACGGTACGGGGAATGCGACACGTGGTCAAGTGGTCGTGACCCTACCGTTGAGGAGCGTCCGGGAAGTTATCGCCGTTTCGTGGTGCTGATCCGGTGGTCAGCGGCCGCCGTCCATCGGCCCGGTGACCACTGGTAACGTGGCGTGAAGCCCCGGCCCAGGTCCGTTCCTACGGTCCGGCCGGAGGTGCCCGACATCCTTTAACGACCCGTCCCGTGAGGCGGGGAAGGAGGTCCGCCGTGGCATACCCACCGGCTGCCCGCTCGTCACCACCGCGACAACCCTCGGTGAAGGTGATCCTCGCCAGCGCCGACGTGCAGCGCGTGGTCGACCGCATCGCCCACCAGATCCTGGAGAAGACCCAGGGTGCCGCCAACACGGTGCTTCTTGGGATTCCCACGAGAGGTACCCCCCTCGCTCGGCGGCTCGCCGACCGGATCAGCACCTTCGAGGACGTCGCCGTTCCCGTCGGTGTGCTCGACATCACCCTCTACCGCGACGACCTGCGCCGGCACGCCACCCGCGCGGTCGGCCCGACCGAGTTGCCGTCCGGCGGCATCGACGGCAAGCGGGTCATCCTCGTCGACGACGTGCTGTTCTCCGGCCGCACCGTCCGGGCCGCGCTCGACGCGCTCAACGACGTCGGCCGCCCGGCTTCCGTGCAACTCGCCGTCCTGGTCGATCGCGGACACCGGGAGCTGCCGATCCGCGCCGACTACGTCGGCAAGAACATCCCGACCTCGCTCGCCGAGAGCGTGAAGGTGACGCTCGCCGAGATCGACGGGACGGACGAGGTCAAGCTGTACGGGGGAACCGCCTCATGATCAAGCATCTGCTCTCCGGTGCGGACCTGGACGCCGCCACCGCCACCGAGATCCTGGACACCGCCGCCGAGATGGCCACCGTCGCCGGCCGGGAGATCAAGAAACTTCCCGCGCTGCGCGGCCGGACCGTGGTGAACCTCTTCTACGAGGACTCCACCCGTACCCGGATCTCGTTCGAGGCGGCGGCGAAGCGACTCAGCGCCGACGTGATCAACTTTTCCGCGAAGGGGTCCAGCGTCACCAAGGGCGAGAGCCTGAAGGACACCGCGTTGACCCTGCAGGCCATGGGCGCCGACGCCGTCGTCGTCCGGCACCCCGCCTCCGGCGCTCCGCACCGACTGGCCAACTGGGTCGACGGGTCGGTCGTCAACGCCGGCGACGGCACCCACGAACACCCCACCCAGGCGCTGCTGGACGCGTACACCATGCGGGCCCGGCTGGGCCGGCTGGCCGGCCTGTCGGTCGCGGTGGTCGGGGACGTGCTGCACTCCCGGGTCGCCCGCTCCAACGTGCTGCTGCTCTCCACCCTCGGCGCCAAGGTCACCCTGGTCGGCCCGCCGACCCTCATCCCGGTCGACATCGTCGGAGCCCTCGCCCCCGGCACCGACGTCTCCTACGACCTCGACTCCGTGCTGCCCGACGTGGACGTGGTGATGATGCTGCGGGTGCAGCGGGAGCGGATGAACGACTCCTACTTCCCCTCCGCGCGCGAGTACGCCCGCCGCTACGGGCTGGACGGCCCTCGGATGCGCCGGCTGCCCGAGCACGCGATCGTCATGCACCCCGGCCCGATGAACCGGGGGATGGAGATCACTCCCGAGGTCGCCGACTCACCCCGCTCCACCATCGTCGAACAGGTCACCAACGGGGTCTCCGTGCGGATGGCTGTCCTTTACCTGCTGCTCGGAGGGAACAACCGGTGAGCGCGTACCTGATCACCAACGTGAGTGTCGTCGGTGGCCCGCCGACCGACCTGCTGATCCGCGACGGCGTGGTCGCCGAGGTCGGCTCCGGCCTGTCCGCGCCGGACGCAGGAGGCGTCGACGGCACCGGGCTGGTCGCCCTGCCCGGCCTCGTCGACCTGCACACCCACCTGCGCGAGCCCGGCCGGGAGGACGCCGAGACCGTCGAGTCCGGCTCCCGCGCGGCGGCCCTGGGCGGCTACACGGCGGTCTGCGCCATGGCGAACACCTCCCCGGTCGCGGACACCGCCGGTGTGGTCGAGCAGGTCTGGCGGCTCGGCCGGGAAGCCGGCCTGGTCGACGTGCAACCGATCGGCGCGGTCACCGTCGGGCTGGCCGGCGAGCGTCTGGCCGAGCTGGGCGCGATGGCCGACTCCGCGGCCCGGGTGCGGATCTTCTCCGACGACGGGCACTGCGTCGCCGACCCGAAGCTGATGCGCCGGGCCCTGGAGTACGTCAAGGCGTTCGACGGGATCATCGCCCAGCACGCCGAGGAGCCCCGGCTCACCGAGGGCGCCCAGATGCACGAGGGCGAGGTCTCCACCCGGCTCGGGCTGATCGGCTGGCCGGCGGTCGCCGAGGAGGCGATCATCGCCCGCGACGTGCTGCTCGCCGAACACGTCGGCAGCCGACTGCACGTCTGCCACGTCTCCACCGCCGGCAGCGTCGAGGTGCTGCGCCAGGCAAAGGCACGCGGGGTCCGCGTCACCGCCGAGGTCACCCCGCACCACCTGCTGCTCACCGACGAGCGTGCGGAGACCTACGACCCGGTCTTCAAGGTCAACCCGCCGCTGCGGACGGCTGCGGACATCGCCGCGCTGCGCGCCGCGCTCGCCGACGGCGTCATCGACATCATCGCCACCGACCACGCCCCGCACGCCGTGGAGGACAAGGAGTGCGAGTGGGCGTACGCCCGGCCGGGGATGCTCGGTCTGGAGACGGCCCTGTCCATCGCGCTCGACGTGCTCGGCCCGGAGTGGGACCTGATCGCCGAGCGGATGTCGCGTACCCCCGCCCGGATCGCGGGGCTGACCGGGCACGGCGTCGACCCGGCACCCGGCGTTCCGGCCAACCTGACCCTGGTCGACCCGGCCGCCCGCCGCACCATCGACCCGGCGGAGCTGGCCAGTCGCAGTCGCAACACCCCGTACGCCCGCATGACGCTGCCGGGTCGCATCGTGGCGACCTTCCTGCGTGGCGAGCCGACGGTCCTGGACGGAAAGGCTGTCAAGTAATGGTCAAGCGCAGACCCGCAATCCTGGTGCTCGAGGACGGGCGCACGTTCCCCGGTGAGGCGTACGGCAGCGTCGGGGAGACCTTCGGCGAGGCGGTCTTCAACACCGGCATGACCGGTTACCAGGAGACGCTCACCGACCCGTCGTACCACCGGCAGGTGGTGGTGCAGACCGCGCCGCACATCGGCAACACCGGCGTCAACGGCGAGGACGACGAGTCCGGCCGGATCTGGGTGGCCGGCTACGTCGTGCGCGACCCGGCCCGGATCGGCTCGAACTGGCGGGCCACCGGCGGTCTCGAGGACCGCCTCGCCACCGAGGGCGTGGTGGGCATCAGTGGGGTGGACACCCGGGCGCTGACCCGGCACCTGCGTGAGCGGGGCGCCATGCGGGTCGGCATCTCCAGCGTCGACAGCGACCCGCAGAGCCTGCTGACCCGGGTCCGCCAGGCGCCGCAGATGGCCGGCGCGGATCTGTCCGCCGAGGTGACCACCGCCGAGCCGTACGTCGTCGAGGCGCTCGGCGAGCACCGGTTCACCGTGGCGGCGCTGGACCTGGGCATCAAGCGCAACGTGCCCCGTCGGCTCGCCACGCGCGGGGTGACCACGCACGTGCTGCCGGCGTCGTCGACCATCGACCAGCTCCTCGCCACCGGCGCCGACGCGATCTTCCTGTCGCCCGGTCCGGGCGACCCGGCCACCGCGGACGCTCCGGTGGCCCTGGCCCGGGAGGCGCTGCGGCGGGAGGTGCCGCTGTTCGGCATCTGCTTCGGCAGCCAGATCCTCGGCCGGGCGCTCGGCTTCGGCACCTACAAGCTGGGCTACGGCCACCGGGGGATCAACCAGCCGGTGCTCGACCGGGCCACCGGCAAGGTCGAGGTGACCAGCCACAACCATGGCTTCGCCGTGCAGGTCCCCGGCTCGGGCAACGGCGCGGTCGTCCCCGACCAGGTGATCGACACCGACTTCGGTGGCGTACGGGTGTCGCACGTCTGCCTCAATGACAACGTGGTCGAGGGGCTGCGGGCCGTGGACGTACCCGCCTTCACGGTGCAGTACCACCCGGAGGCGGCGGCCGGCCCGCACGACGCGGACTACCTCTTCGACCGATTCGCCGAACTCATCGAGGGCCGGACCCACAGCAAGGGGCGCAGCAATGCCTAAGCGGACCGATCTCAAGCACATCCTGGTAATCGGCTCCGGGCCGATCGTCATCGGGCAGGCCTGCGAGTTCGACTACTCCGGTACCCAGGCCTGCCGGGTGCTGCGCAGTGAGGGGATCCGGGTCAGCCTGGTCAACTCCAACCCGGCGACGATCATGACGGACCCGGAGTTCGCCGACGCGACGTACGTCGAGCCGATCACCCCGGAGTTCGTGGAGCTGGTCATCGCCAAGGAACGCCCGGACGCGATCCTGGCGACCCTCGGTGGGCAGACCGCGCTGAACACGGCTGTCGCCCTGCACGAGGGCGGCGTCCTGGAGAAGTACGGCGTGGAGTTGATCGGCGCGAACATCGACGCGATCAACCGCGGCGAGGACCGGCAGCTGTTCAAGGAGATCGTGGCGAAGGCCGGCGTACGGCTGGGTGTCGACGACCCGACCGGGCTGGTGCCCCGCTCCCGGGTCTGCCACTCGATGGAGGAGGTCGAGGCGACCGTCGCCGAGCTGGGTCTGCCGGTGGTGATCCGGCCCTCGTTCACCATGGGTGGCCTGGGTTCCGGCATGGCGCACACCCCGGAGGACCTGGCCCGCATCGCCGGCGACGGGCTCTCCGCCAGCCCGGTGCACGAGGTCCTCATCGAGGAGAGCGTGCTCGGTTGGAAGGAGTACGAACTCGAACTGATGCGCGACCGGCACGACAACGTGGTGGTGGTCTGCTCGATCGAGAACGTCGACCCGATGGGTGTGCACACCGGCGACAGCGTCACCGTGGCCCCGGCCATGACCCTCACCGACCGGGAGTACCAGCGCCTGCGTGACCTGGGCATCGCCGTGCTCCGCGAGGTCGGGGTGGACACTGGTGGCTGCAACATCCAGTTCGCGGTCAACCCGGTCGACGGCCGGATCGTCGTGATCGAGATGAACCCCCGGGTGTCCCGTTCGTCGGCGTTGGCCTCCAAGGCGACCGGCTTCCCGATCGCGAAGATCGCCGCGAAGCTGGCCATCGGCTACACCCTCGACGAGATCCCCAACGACATCACCCTGAAGACCCCGGCGGCCTTCGAGCCGACCCTGGACTACGTGGTGGTGAAGATCCCCCGGTTCGCGTTCGAGAAGTTCCCCGGCGCGGACCCGGAGCTGACCACCACGATGAAGTCGGTGGGCGAGGCGATGAGCCTCGGGCGCAACTTCACCGAGGCGCTGAACAAGGCGATGCGCTCGATGGAAACCAAGGCCGCCGGTTTCTGGACCGTGCCGGACCCGGCCGGCGTCACCCTCGCGGACACTCTCGCCGCGTTGCGGATCCCGCACGACGGCCGGCTGTACACGGTGGAGCGGGCGCTGCGCCTCGGCGCGTCGATCGCCGAGGTCGCCGAGGCCTCGGGCGGGATCGACCCGTGGTTCCTCGACCAGATCGCCGCGCTGATCGAGCTGCGCGCGGAGATCGTGGACGCGCCGGTGCTCGACGCCGACCTGTTGCGGGTGGCGAAGCGGGCCGGCCTGTCCGACCGGCAACTCGCCGCGCTGCGCCCGGAGCTGGCCGCCGAGGACGGCGTACGGACCCTGCGGCACCGCCTCGACGTGCGTCCGGTCTACAAGACGGTGGACACCTGCGCGGCCGAGTTCGAGGCGACCACGCCGTACCACTACTCGACGTACGACCTGGAGACCGAGGTCGTGCCGTCGAACCGGCCGAAGGTGCTGATCCTGGGCTCGGGCCCGAACCGGATCGGCCAGGGCATCGAGTTCGACTACTCCTGTGTGCACGCGGTGCAGGCGCTGCGGGGGGCCGGTTACGAGACGGTCATGGTCAACTGCAACCCGGAGACGGTGTCCACCGACTACGACACCGCCGACCGGCTCTACTTCGAGCCGCTGACCTTCGAGGACGTCGTGGAGGTCTGGCACGCCGAGGACTCGTCCGGGCGGGCGGCCGGCGGGCCGGGTGTGGTCGGGGTGGTCGTTCAGCTCGGTGGGCAGACCCCGCTGGGGTTGGCGCAGCGGCTCAAGGACGCCGGTGTGCCAATCGTCGGCACCTCCCCGGAGTCGATCCACCTGGCCGAGGAGCGGGGCGCGTTCGGCGCGGTGCTGGCTCGGGCCGGGCTGCGCGCGCCCGCGCACGGCATGGCCACCTCGTACGAGGAGGCCAAGACGATCGCCGACGAAATCGGCTACCCGGTGCTGGTCCGGCCGTCGTACGTGCTGGGCGGGCGGGGCATGGAGATCGTCTACGACGACCCGACGCTGCGCGACTACATCGGGCGGGCTACCGACATCTCCCCGGATCACCCGGTGCTGGTGGACCGGTTCCTCGACGACGCCATCGAGATCGACGTGGACGCGCTCTGCGACGCCGACGGCGAGGTCTACATCGGCGGCGTGATGGAGCACATCGAGGAGGCCGGGATCCACTCCGGTGACTCGTCCTGCGCGTTGCCGCCGATCACCCTCGCCGGTTCGCACCTGGCCGAGGTCCGCCGCTACACCGAGGCCATCGCGCGTGGCGTCGGCGTCCGTGGCCTGCTCAACGTGCAGTACGCGCTCAAGGACGACGTGCTCTACGTGCTGGAGGCCAATCCGCGGGCGTCGCGGACCGTTCCGTTCGTCTCCAAGGCGACGGCGGTGCCGCTGGCCAAGGCGGCGGCCCGGATCGCGCTCGGCGCCACCATCGCCGAGCTGCGCGCCGAGGGTCTGCTGCCGGCGACCGGTGACGGGGGCACGATGCCCGCCGACGCGCCGGTCGCGGTCAAGGAGGCGGTGCTGCCGTTCAAGCGTTTCCGGACCCGCTCCGGCAAGGGGATCGACTCGCTGCTCGGGCCGGAGATGAAGTCGACGGGTGAGGTGATGGGCATCGACACCAACTTCGGGCACGCGTTCGCCAAGAGCCAGTCGGCCGCGTACGGCTCGCTGCCGACCGCCGGGAAGATCTTCGTGTCGGTGGCCAACCGGGACAAGCGCGGCATGATCTTCCCGATCAAGCGGCTGGCCGACCTGGGCTTCGAGATCGTCGCGACCGCCGGCACGGCCGAGGTGCTGCGCCGGCACGGCATCGCCTGCGAGCAGATCCGCAAGCACTACCAGGCGGGCGAGGGCGACGACGCGGTGTCGCTGATCGGCGGCGGCCACGTGGCGCTGGTGATCAACACGCCGCAGGGCTCGGGTGCCAGCGCCCGTTCCGACGGCTACGAGATCCGCAGCGCGGCCGTCACCGCGGACATCCCCTGCATCACCACCGTCCCCGGTGCCGCCGCTGCCGTCATGGGCATCGAGGCGCGGCTCCGGGGCGACATGCGGGTACGCCCCCTGCAGGATCTGCACGCCACCCTGCGGGCGGCCCAGTGACCCTGTTCGAGCGGGTCGTACGACCCCGGTTGTTCCGCCTCGGCGGCGGGGACGCCGAGGCGGCGCACGAGTGGACACTGCGGCGGTTGGCCACTGTGTCGCGGCGTCCGGCCGCCCTGGCCGCGCTGCGGGCCCGGTACGCGGTCGACGCGCCGCGCACGGTGTTCGGTGTGCGGTTCCCCAACCCGGTCGGGCTGGCCGCCGGGATGGACAAGGACGGGGCGGCGCTGCCGGCCTGGCCGGCGCTCGGCTTCGGCTTCGTCGAGGTCGGCACGGTCACCGCGCACGCCCAGCCGGGCAATCCCCGGCCGCGGCTGTTCCGCCTGCCGGCCAGCGAGGCGGTGGTCAACCGGATGGGCTTCAACAACGCCGGCGCCGCCGCGTTGGCCGCCCGGCTGGCGGCGCTGCCGCGCCCGCTCGGGGTGCCGCTGGGCATCTCGCTCGGCAAGTCCAAGGTGACCCCGCTCGACGAGGCGGTCGAGGACTACCTCGCCTCGTACCGGGCGTTGCGCGGGCACGGTGACTACTTCGTGGTGAACGTGTCCTCACCGAACACTCCGGGCCTGCGCTCGTTGCAGGATCGCGCCCACCTGGACGCGCTGCTCGGCGCGCTGGTGGGGGAGAAGCCGGTGCTGGTCAAGATCGCCCCTGATCTGACCGAGGCGGCGATCGCCGAACTGCTGGAGGTCTGCCTGGCTCGAGGCGCCGCCGGGGTGATCGCCACCAACACCACCCTGGCCCGTACCGGGCTGGCTTCGGCGGACGTCGAGCGCGGCGCCCAGGCCGGTGGTCTCTCCGGTCGTCCGCTCACCGGGCGCGCTCGGGAGGTGGTCGCCTTCGTGCACTCCGAGACCGGCGGCCGGCTACCGATCGTCGGTGTCGGCGGGGTGCTCGACCCGGACGACGCGGCGCGGATGTTCGATGCCGGCGCCGCACTGGTCCAGCTCTACACCGGTTTCATCTACCGGGGTCCGGCCCTGGTCCGTGCCGTCGCCCGCGCGTCGGCCACGACGGCGGCACCGGATCGGGTCGCCGGCCGGTGACCGTACCCGGCGTGGTGCCGGCTCGGCCCAACCCGGCGCCGAGCCGGCTTCCCGCCAGGGAGCCCACCCCCGCTACGGACCCTTTGCTCTGCACCCGTGGGTGCACCACCTTCGCCCGGTCGCTCTGCACCCGTGGGTGCGTCACCCCGGGGCGCGGCACCCGGCCACCGGGTGTCGCGCCCGCGGGTGCAGAGCAAAGGCGGCGACGGAGTGGTTCGACCGGCCGCGGGACGTCCGCCGTGCGGCCGCTTCACGCCCGAGAGGAGTACGTGTGACCCCCGAGGAGATCCTGGCCGCCGACCGGGCCCACGTCTGGCATCCGTACGCGGCACTGCCACCGGCGAACCCGCCCTACGTGGTGCGCAGCGCCGAGGGCGTACGGCTGCGGCTGGCCGACGGGCGTGAGTTGGTGGACGGGATGTCGTCCTGGTGGGCGGCGATCCACGGGTACCGGCACCCGGTGCTGGACGCGGCGGTCACCGACCAGCTCGGTCGGATGAGCCACGTGATGTTCGGCGGGCTCACCCACGAGCCCGCCGTGCAGCTCGCCCGCACCCTGGTCGAGCTGACACCGGAGGGCCTGGAGCACGTGTTCCTGGCCGACTCCGGGTCGGTGAGCGTCGAGGTGGCGGTGAAGATGTGCCTGCAGTTCCAGCGGGCCGTCGGGCAGCCGCAGCGGCGCCGGTTGGCGACCTGGCGGGGCGGCTACCACGGTGACACGTTCCACCCGATGAGCGTCTGCGACCCGGAGGGCGGGATGCACCACCTCTGGGGCGACGTGCTGCCCCGACAGGTGTTCGCCCCGGTGCCGCCGGGCGGCTTCGACGACCCACCCGACGACGCCTACGTGGCGGCGTTGGTGGAGACCGTCGAGCGGCACGCCCACGAACTGGCCGCCGTGGTCGTCGAGCCGGTCGTCCAGGGCGCCGGCGGGATGCGCTTCCACCACCCGGGTTACCTCCAGGTGCTGCGTGAGGTGACCCGCGCCAACGGGGTGCTGCTGATCTTCGACGAGATCGCCACCGGGTTCGGCCGTACCGGTGCGATGTTCGCCGCCGAGCACGCCGGGGTGACCCCGGACGTGCTGTGCGTGGGCAAGGCGCTCACCGGAGGCTACCTGACGCTCGCGGCGACGCTCTGCACCCCGGAGGTCGCCCGGGGCATCTCCGCCGCCGGTGTGCTGGCACACGGACCCACGTTCATGGGCAACCCCCTGGCCTGCGCGGTGGCCAACGCCTCCATCGGCCTGCTGCGGGCCGG
This sequence comes from Micromonospora sp. B9E7, assembly GCF_039871815.1. Classification (NCBI taxonomy): domain Bacteria; kingdom Bacillati; phylum Actinomycetota; class Actinomycetes; order Micromonosporales; family Micromonosporaceae; genus Micromonospora; species Micromonospora sp. B9E7. The sequence goes on along the minus strand of NZ_JBDPLX010000011.1, from coordinate 79,184 downwards.
GGACTGGGCCGGGCAGGTCGCCAGGGTCGGCGCCGGCCTGCGCGCCGGCCTGGAGCCGCTGCGCGGTACGCCGGGCGTTGCCGACGTGCGGGTGCTCGGCGCGATCGGGGTGGTCCAGCTCGATCACGAGGTCGACCTCGGCGCGGCCACCACGGCCGCGGCCGAGCGGGGGGTGTGGCTGCGCCCGTTCCGCGATCTGGTCTACACGATGCCGCCGTACGTCACCGACGACGCCGACCTTGCCCGGATCGCGTCCGGCGTGGCGGCGGCCGTGGCGGCCGGCTGACCCCCACGGGTACCCCCGGGAGGCGCGTCGCCGCCCGGACGAGAAGAGAGAGGGAGCACCGGATGGAGAGCTTCGGAACCCGGCTGCACCGGGCGGTCGCCGAGCGGGGGCCGCTCTGTGTGGGCATCGACCCGCATCCCGGTCTGCTGGCCAGTTGGGGCCTCGCCGACGACCTTCAGGGCCTTGACCGCTTCACCCGGACCGTCGTGGAAGCCCTCGGTGACCGGGTTGCGGTGGTCAAGCCTCAGTCGGCCTTTTTCGAGCGGTTCGGGTCCCACGGCGTGGCCATTCTTGAGTCAACTATCCGACAGTTACGAGATGCTGGCTCGCTCGTTCTCCTCGACGTGAAACGCGGCGACATCGGTTCGACGGTGAGCGCGTACGCCTCCGCGTACCTTGATCCATCCAGCCCGTTGTATGTCGACGCGGTCACCGCGAGCCCCTACCTCGGCGTCGGTTCGCTGGCGCCGATGTTCGAACTGGCCGCCGAGCACGGCGGCGGGGTGTTCGTACTGGCTCTCACCTCCAACCCCGAGGGAGCGGCCGTGCAGCGGGCCCGTACGGCCGACGGCCGCACCGTGGCGCAAACCGTGATCGACGAGATTTCCCAGCTCAACAGTGGTGCGAGCCCGCTCGGGAGCTTCGGTCTGGTGGTCGGGGCGACCATCGGCGACACCGGTCACGACCTCTCCGGCGTAGGGGGTCCGCTACTCGCCCCGGGCCTCGGCGCGCAGGGTGCCGGGGCAGCCGATCTGCGGACCGTCTTCGGTTCGAGCCTCGCCTCGGTGCTCCCGTCGTACTCCCGGGAGGTGCTCTCGGCAGGCCCCGACGTCGCTGCCCTGCGGGCCGCTGCGGACCGGGTTCTGGCCGACTGCCGGGCCGTTCTGCCTGCCCGCTGACTGACTGACGGGTCGGTCACTTTCCGTTGATCATGGGCCCCCCACGTTGCCGAAAGCTCCGTTGACCGCTAGTTTTCCCCGCGCTGGGAACCACGGACCCCTTGGTTCACAGCGACACCACGTTTCACAGATGCGGCGGTGCGCCCCGCCCGCCGCGATAGGGACCTGAGGAGAACTGGTGCCGCTCCCGTCACTGACCCCCGAACAACGCGCTGCCGCGCTCGAGAAGGCCGCGGAGATCCGCAAGGCCCGTGCTCAGCTGAAGGAGCAGCTCAAGCAGGGCAAGACCACCCTCGGTGCTGTCCTTGAGCGCGCCGAGAGCGACGACGTCGTCGGCAAGCTCAAGGTTTCGGCCGTCCTGCAGGCCATGCCGGGCATCGGCAAGATCCGGGCTACCCAGATCATGGAGAAGCTCAAGATCGCCGACAGCCGTCGCCTGCGTGGCCTCGGCGAGCAGCAGCGCAAGGCACTGCTTGGAGAGTTCGCCGCCAACTGAACCTGGCAGCGTGTAGAAACAAGCAGTGAGCACGGATGACGAGGCGCGCCCGGCGGCTCGGCTCACTGTCCTGGCTGGACCTTCGGGTTCCGGCAGGGAGAGTGTCGTCGAGCTCGTCCGGGCGCGTTCTCCGTCCGTGTGGTTGCCCGTGCCGGCGACCACGCGGCCGCGCCGCGAGTCGGAGGTCGACGGGGTCGACCGCGTCTTCCTCGCCCCGGCCGAGTTCGATCGCCGGCTCGTCGCGGGCGAGCTGTTGGAGTGGTCCCGGATCGGCTCGTACCGCCGGGGCACCCCGTATCCACCGCTGCGTGCCCGGCTCGACGCCGGGCAGCCGGTGTTGCTCCCGCTCGACCTGCCCGGTGCGCCGCTGGTACGCGCGCGGTTGCCCGACTCCCGGCTGGTGCTGCTGAGCCCACCGGGTTACCGACCCGACGCCCTGGTGGCGGCGGCCTTCGAGCACACGCTGACGCACGACCTCACCGAGCGGGTCGTCGAAGAGCTGGTAGGCTTACTCGGTTCTTCTTATCCGGATCCGACCTGGTCGCGCGTGCGTGGCTGACGGTCGGCCGCTGTTGAGACTCAGCACCGCGTCCGCGCGGCTCGAAAGACGCAGAGGTTAATTCGTGGGATCCATCGCCAACCCCGAAGGCATCACCAACCCGCCGATCGACGAGCTCCTCGAGAAGACGACGTCGAAGTACGCGCTGGTCATCTTCGCCGCCAAGCGCGCGCGCCAGGTCAACGCCTACTACAGCCAGCTCGGTGAGGGTCTGCTGGAGTACGTCGGCCCGCTCGTCGAGACCACCCCCCAGGAGAAGCCCCTCTCCATCGCCATGCGCGAGATCAACTCGGGCCTGCTCACCGCCGAGCCGACCGACCAGCCGTAAGCACTCGCTGGCCGATGTCCGCCTCGATCGTCCTCGGGGTCGGCGGCGGCATCGCCGCCTACAAGGCGTGCGAGCTGCTGCGACTCTTCACCGAATCCGGTCACCGGGTTCGGGTCGTGCCGACCGCGTCGGCGCTCCGGTTCGTCGGGGCGCCGACCTGGGCGGCGCTCTCCGGCCAGCCGGTCGCCGACGACGTCTGGACCGACGTCCACGAGGTGCCGCACGTCCGCCTCGGTAAGCAGGCCGATCTGGTGGTGGTCGCGCCGACCACCACCGATTTGCTCGCGAAGGCCGCGCACGGGCTCGCCGACGACCTGTTGACCAACACCCTGCTGACCGCCCGCTGCCCGGTGCTGCTGGCTCCGGCCATGCACACCGAGATGTGGGAGCACCCGGCCACCGTGGCCAACGTCGCCACGCTGCGCGCCCGGGGCGTGCGGGTCATCGACCCCGCCGTGGGCCGGCTCACCGGCGCCGACACCGGCAAGGGGCGGCTGCCCGACCCGGCGGAGATCTTCGCCGTCGCCCGGCAGGTGCTGGCCCGGGGCGGCTCCGCCCCCGCCGACCTGGCCGGCCGTCGCGTGCTCGTCACCGCGGGTGGCACCCGGGAGCCGCTGGACCCGGTCCGCTTCCTGGGTAACCGCTCCTCCGGCAAGCAGGGGTACGCGTTCGCCCGCGCGGCGGTCGCCCGGGGTGCCCAGGTCACCCTGATCGCCGCCAACGTCTCCCTTCCCGACCCCGCCGGCGTCGACCTGATCCGGGTGGGCACCACGGCCGAGCTGCGGGAGGCGACGGTGCAGGCCGCCGTCGAGGCCGACGCGGTGGTGATGGCGGCGGCTCCGGCCGATTTCCGGCCGGCGACGTACGCGCCTGGCAAAATCAAGAAGTCGGACGATGGTGTCGCGCCCACCATCGAGCTCGTGACGAATCCCGACATCGCGGCGGAGCTCGGCCAGCGCAAGCGACCGGGGCAACTGTTGGTGGTGTTCGCCGCCGAGACCGGCGACGCCGAGGCCAACGGTCGGGCGAAACTCACCCGGAAGCGGGCCGACCTCATCGTGATCAACGAGGTCGGTCCGGACCTGGTCTTCGGCGCCGACACCAACACGGTGACGGTCATCGGCGCGGACGGCTCGGTCGCCCAGCTGCCCGAGCAGGCCAAGGAGTCCGTGGCCGACGCGGTGTGGGATCTCGTCGTGGCGAGGCTGCCCGGCAGTTCCTGACGGGTGGTAAAGGGCGCGACCGATCCCGACACCGGCCGCAGTGGTGATTAGACTGCCGCGGAACGACCTCACACGCTTAGGAGTGCCGTGACACGCCGTCTCTTCACGTCCGAATCGGTCACGGAAGGCCACCCGGACAAGATCGCCGACCAGATCAGCGATGGCATCCTCGACGCGCTGCTGGCCGAGGATCCGCACAGCCGGGTGGCGGTGGAAACCATGATCACCACTGGCCAGGTGCACATCGCCGGTGAGGTGACCACCAAGGCGTACGCCGACATCCCGACCATCGTCCGCCGGACCATCCTCGACATCGGTTACGACTCGTCGAAGAAGGGTTTCGACGGCGCCTCCTGCGGGGTCAGCGTCTCCATCGGCGCACAGTCCGAGGACATCGCTCAGGGCGTGGACAACGCCTTCGAGCTGCGGACCGGGGCGTCGGAGAGCGCGCTGGACGCGCAGGGCGCCGGCGACCAGGGCATGATGTTCGGCTTCGCCTGCTCCGAGACGCCGGAGCTGATGCCGCTGCCGATCGCCCTCGCGCACCGACTGGCCCGCCGGCTCGCCGCGGTCCGCAAGGACGGCACGATCCCCTACCTGCGCCCGGACGGCAAGACCCAGGTCACCATCGAGTACGAAGGGCTGCGCCCGATCCGGCTGAACACCGTCGTCGTGTCCAGCCAGCACGCCGCGGACATCTCCCTGGACTCGCTGCTCACCCCGGACGTGCGCGACCACGTCATCGCCCCCGAGCTGGAGAGCCTCGGCCTGGACACCGACGGCTACCGGCTGCTGGTCAACCCGACCGGCCGGTTCGAGATCGGCGGCCCGATGGGTGACGCCGGGCTGACCGGCCGCAAGATCATCGTGGACACCTACGGCGGGTACGCCCGCCACGGCGGTGGCGCGTTCTCCGGCAAGGACCCGTCGAAGGTGGACCGGTCGGCCGCGTACGCCATGCGCTGGGTCGCCAAGAACGTGGTCGCCGCCGGTCTGGCCGAGCGGTGCGAGGCGCAGGTCGCCTACGCCATCGGCAAGGCGCACCCGGTCAGCCTGTTCATCGAGACGTTCGGCACCGAGACCGTGCCGGTCTCCTCGATCGAGAAGGCCGTCACCGAGGTGTTCGACCTGCGCCCGGCCGCGATCATCCGGGACCTCAACCTGCTCCGCCCGATCTACCAGCAGACCGCCGCGTACGGCCACTTCGGCCGCGAGTTGCCGGACCTGACCTGGGAGAGCACCGACCGGGCCGCCGACCTCAAGTCGGCCGCGGGAGCCTGACCGCCACCAGGCGTAGCGACCGGCGACCCGCGGACGGGTCGCCGGTCGCGCGCGTCTGCGTGGATGTCCCGCTGGCGCACCTGGACCGGCCGTTCGACTACCTGGTGCCAGCCGAGCTGGACGAGGTGGCGGTGCCCGGCACCCGGGTCAAGGTGCGTTTCGCCGGGCAACTCGTCGACGGGTGGTTGCTGTCCCGCGCCGACGACTCCGGGCACACCGGCCGTCTCGCGTACCTGGAGAAGGTGGTCTCGCCGGAACCGGTGCTGGCACCCGAGATCGCCCGGCTGGCCCGCGCGGTCGCCGACCGGTACGCGGGCAACCTCGCCGACGTGCTCCGGCTCGCCGTGCCGCCCCGGCACGCGCGGGTGGAGAAGGAGCCTCGCGACGACCAGCCCGCTCCGGCGGCGGTCGCCGAGGACGCGCTGGTCGACCCGCGCGGCTGGCAGGACTACCCGACCGGTCCCGCGCTGCTGCGGGCGCTCACCGACGGGCGGGCTCCCCGCGCGGTCTGGTCGGCGCTGCCGGGCGAGGACTGGGCGGCCCGCTACGCCGACGCGGTCGCCGCCACCGTGGCCGGGGGGCGCGGCGCGGTCGTCGTGGTGCCCGACGCCCGCGACCTCGACCGGCTGGACGCCGCGCTCACCGCCGTCCTCGGGCCGGGGCGGCACGTCAGCCTCACCGCCGCGCTCGGGCCGGCGCGCCGCTACCGAGCCTTCCTCGCCGCCCGCCGGGGACAGGTGCCGGTGGTGATCGGCACCCGGGCGGCGATGTTCGCCCCGGTGGACCGCCTCGGTCTGGTCGCCGTCTGGGACGACGGCGACGACCTGCACTCCGAACCCCGGGCCCCCTACCCACACGCCCGGGACGTGCTGCTCACCCGTGGCCAGCTCGCCGAGGCCGGGGCGCTGATCGGCGGTTACGCGCGTAGCGCCGAGGCGCAACTGCTGCTGGAGACCGGTTGGGCTCGGGAGGTGGTCGCCGACCGCGCGACCGTGCGGGCGCGCATCCCGGCCATCGCGCCGACCGGCGACGACCCCCAACTGGCCCGTGACCCCGGGGCCGCCACCGCCCGGCTGCCCAGCCTGGCCTGGACGGCCGCCCGCGACGCCCTGCGGCAGGACCTGCCGGTGCTGGTGCAGGTGCCCCGGCGCGGCTACCTGCCGTCGATCTCCTGCGCCGACTGCCGTACCCCGGCGCGCTGCGCGCACTGTGCCGGCCCGCTCGCGCTGCCCTCGGCCGGCGGCACCCCGGCCTGCCGGTGGTGCGCTCGGGTGGCCGCCGCGTACGCCTGCCCGGAGTGCGGTGGGCGGCGGCTGCGGGCGGCGGTGACGGGTGCCCGGCGGACCGCCGAGGAACTGGGCCGGGCGTTCCCGGGCGTGCCGGTACGCACCTCCGGGCGCGAGGAGGTGCTGACCGACGTACCCGGCGGCGCGGCCCTGGTCGTGGCCACGCCCGGTGCCGAACCGGTCGCCGAGGGCGGCTACGGCGCGGTGCTGCTGCTCGACTCGTGGGCCCTGCTGACCCGGGCCGACCTGCGTGCCGGCGAGGAGGCGCTGCGTCGCTGGCTGGCTGCGGCGGCGCTGGCCCGACCGGCCCCGGCCGGGCGGGTGGTGGTGGTCGCCGACGGCGCGCTCGCCCCGGTGCAGGCGCTGCTGCGCTGGGACGCGGGCTGGTTCGCCGGCCGGGAGCTGGCCGAGCGCCGGGAGTTGGGCTTCCCCCCGGCCGTCCGGATGGCGAGCGTCACCGGCCCGGCCGAGGCGGTGGCGGACCTGCTCACCGCGGCCCGGCTGCCCGAGGACGCCGAGGTGCTCGGGCCGGTGCCGGCCGAGGAGGGTCGGGAGCGGATGCTGGTCCGGGTGCCCCGGGCCCGGGCTGCCGCGCTCGCCGAGGCGCTGCACTCGGCGGCCGGCGCTCGCGCCGCCCGCAAGGCCGCCGACCCGGTCCGTCTCCAGGTCGACCCGCTGAGCCTGTTCTGAGGAGTTTCGGCTGGTGTCGGCGGTGGCGGGCCTCGCCCGTCGGAAGGGCCCCCGCACACCGCGTCCGGCAGGGGGGTGGCGCCGGAGTGGTAGCATCGCCCGTCATGCCGAGGCGTACGGCGGCTCCAGGTCGCGACGGAGCGTCAGACGCGCCGAGTTGGGGCCGCCGCGGGTTGGCGCGACGATGGCGGGAACGCGTCGGTCGGACGCGGTGTCGATGATGTCAATGAGCCGGTGATCAGGGGTGGACAAGTCGTGACCGTTGGACAATCGATCGTCTTCAACGGCGACCTCGGCAGCGGCAAGAGCACCGTGTCGGTCGAGATCGCCAAGCGGCTCGGGATGCGCCGGGTCAGCGTGGGAGACCTCTACCGGGAGATGGCGCAGCAGCGGCAGATGACCGCTCTGCAACTCAATCTGCACGCCGAGCTCGACCAGGCCGTCGACGGCTACGTCGACCAGCTCCAGCGGGACATCGCCGCCTCCGGTGAGCGCCTCGTCATGGACTCCCGGCTGGCCTGGCACTTCTTCACCGACGCGCTCAAGGTCCACATGATCACCGAACCGGGCGAGGCGGCCCGTCGGGTGCTCGCCCGGCCCTCCGGTCCGGCGGAGAGCTACGCCTCACTGGAGGAGGCCAAGGCCAAGCTCCGGGAGCGCAGCGCCAGCGAGCGCAGCCGGTTCATCATCCGTTACGGGGTGGACAAGGCCCGACTGCGCAACTACGACCTGATCTGTGACACCACCCGGGCGACCGCCACCGAGGTGATCGAGCACATCGTCGCCGCGTACGAGGGGACGCTCGGCGCTGAGGTGCTGCGGGACGCGCCACCGCTGCTGCTGCTGGACCCGGCCCGCGTCTACCCGACCGAGGACATCGCCACCCTGCGGGGTCTGTGGGACACCGACTTCGTCGGTGACGTGGCCGAGGCCGGCGACGAGGCCCTCGAACCGCTGAAGATCGGGTTCACCGGCGAGTACTTCTTCGTGGTCGACGGTCACCGCCGGCTCAGCGCCGCCCTGCAGAACGGGTTCTCCCTGGTCCCCGCCCAGTTGGTCGCCGAGGTCGACGAGCCGGTCGTGGGTGGGATGACGGCGATCGACTACTTCGCCGCCCAGGTCCGTCCCGGCCTGGTCTACGACTGGGAGGCGGCCCACAAGATCCAGCTTCCGCTGCCCGAGCCCGCGCTGCTCCGCGGCGACGCGGTGCTCGCCGGGGACCCGGCCGTCGGCGCCTGAGTCCTGGGCGCCCGCGCCTGAGCCCTGGGTGCCGACGCCGAGCCGTCCGTGCCTGACCCCTCGGCGTCGACCGCACGGCGTCGAGGGCTGCCGGATCGCGGCCGCACCGGGATGATGGAACCTCCGACGCATCGACGGGGGAGGCCGGCCGTGGAAGCTGCCGAAGCGTTCACACTGCTCATGTCGCCGCAGGGGCGCGTCGACCCGTACCCGACGTACGAGCGGCTGCGCGCCCACGGGCCCGTGGTGCAGGCGTCGCCGGGCCTGTACGTGGTGACCGGTTACCCGGAGGCCGACGAGCTGTTGCGCGACCCCCGGCTCGGGGTGCTCGACGACGCGCTACGTGACCAGGTCTGGCCGAACTGGCGGCAGAGCCCCGCAGTGTCGTCGATCGCGCGGTCCATGCTGCGGACCAACCCGCCCGACCACAGCCGGATGCGTCGGCTGGCCGCGGGGGCGTTCAGCCCGCGCCGGATCGCCGGGATGCGCGACGTGGTGCGGGCTCAGGCCGAGGAACTGCTCGACGTGATGGTCTCCCGTGCCGCGGGCGGCGCTCCGGTCGACATCCTGGCCGACTTCGCGTACCCGCTGCCGGTCGGGGTGATCTGCGCGCTGCTCGGCGTACCCGCGGCCGACCGGCCGCTGTTCCGCCGTTGGGCCGGTGACCTGACCGGGGTGCTGGAACCGGAGATAACCCCCGAGGAGTTGACGGTCGCCGACGCGGGCGCCTCCGAGCTGCGCGACTACTTCGTCGAGCTGATCGCCGCCCGGCGGCGGGCACCGGCCGACGACCTGACCACCGCGCTGGTCCAGGTGCACGACGCCGACGGCGACCGGCTCACCGGCGACGAACTGCTGGCCAACCTGGTGGTGCTGCTGGTGGCCGGCTTCGAGACCACCACCAACCTGCTCGGCAACGGTCTCGTCGTGCTGCTGCGTCACCCGGCCGCCGCCGCCGAGCTGCGGGCCGATCCCGCGCTCGCCCCGGCGTACGTCGAGGAACTGCTGCGCTACGACTCGCCGGTGCAGTTGACCACCCGGACCAGCACGGCGCCGGTGCGCTGCGGCGGGCTCGACCTTCCGGCCGGCAGCACGGCGCTGCTGCTGCTCGGCGCGGCGAACCGCGACCCGCGCCGGTTTCCCGACCCGCAGCGTTTCGACCCGACTCGTGAGCAGGCGCACCCGCTGTCCTTCGGCGCCGGCCCGCACTACTGCCTCGGCGCCGGCCTGGCACGGCTGGAGGCGCAGTTGGCCATCCCGATGCTGCTGCGCCGCCTCCCCGAGTTGGCTCTGATCGAGCCGCCCCGGCACCGGACCCGGCTGACCCTGCGCGGCTACCAGAGCCTGCTGGTGACGCTGGGCACACCGGCCGTCGCCGATCGAGGTGCGCCGGCCGGCACGCGGCCGAGCGCTCCGTAGGCGGGTACCCGGCCGCCGCCTGAGCCCAGCCCAGCGAAGGGCCGGGCCGGCACGCGGGATGCGCACCGGCCCGGCCTTTCAAGGGAGACGACGGCGGGTAGCCGAGCTTCCTCAGCCGAGGACCACGCCCGAGGCGCCGACGCCGGCCATGCCCGAGAAGATGTCCTCGTAGTAGAACCGCCAGGCGCAGACCCGGCCGGTGGTGACGTAGCCCGTACAGGCCGTCGACGTGTTGGTGTCGTCGATGGCGGTGTTGGTGCCGGTGGCCCAGACCTGGAGGGTGTTCGCCGCGTTCACGATCTCCACCGGGCCACCGCTGTCGCCCTGGCCGACGGCATTGGTGCGGGTGGTGTTCTCCGCCTGGACCTGGCCGCAGACCTGGCCGAAGTCGCGCACGTTGATGCACAGGTTGCGGGCCTTCACCTGGATCGAGCAGCGGGTGCCGGAGTACGCGCCGGAGGTGCACACGAAGTTGCCGACCTGGCTGGCCGACGCGCCGATCACCTGGTTGCTGAACTCACTGACCACCTGGCCGGCGGCGTTCGTGCTGTTGTTGAAGACCCGGCCACCCGAGCTGCCCGACAGCAGCAGGGTGTCGGTGCCGGCGTTGCGGGTGCCGACGATGCCCATCGACTGGCCGGTCGGGTCGGTCGCGGCGTTGTTGATGTTGCCGCAGTGCGCGGCGGAGAGTATCCGCGCGGCCCCACCCTGGAAGACCCCGAAGCCGGTTGAGCAGCCGCCGCCGGTGGTGGCATTGCGCCAGGCGGCGCCGCCCCACCACGGCGCCGTGTCGTCCCATCGGGTGGCGGGCGAGGCGGCGACGCCGGTCTGCACGGTCACCGGTACGCCGGCGAGGGCCGTCGCACCGAGGAACCCGTCCTGCGTACCGACGAGCAGGCCGGCGCCGTCCGCGCGCGGCCCGACCGTGGTGATCTCGTCGCCCGCCTTGGCCCGTAGGCGGTCGGCCGCGGCGATGAGTTCCCGCTGGGAGTACGGCGCGGGCAGCACCTGGGTCGCGACGGTGGCCCGGGCGTCGGCTACCAGGTTGGCCGGCGGCTCACCCTTCCAGTAGACCTGGAGCTGCCGATTCGTGGGGTCGGCGACGACACCGGCGAAGCCGGATCTCGCGCTGCGCTCCGCCGCGTTCGTGATCCGGGCGGCGGCGGTGTTCATCCGCTGCTGCAAGCGGAGCAGCTCCGCCCAGGAGGCGAATCCGCCGGGCACCGGAGCGTTGTCGACGAACGATCCGGTGCTCGCGGCCTTGCCGCCCGTGGCGGCGGTGCCAGCATTGCCGCCCGTGGCGGCGGTGCCAGCATTGCCGCCCGTGGCGGCGGTGCCAGCATTGCCGCCCGTGGCGGCGGTGCCAGCATTGCCGCCCGGTGCGGCGGTGGCCGGTGCGGCGGTCACTCCCGCGACGAGCAGCGTGAGGCCGAACGCGGTGACGGCGACGCGACGCAGCATCGTCGTGGACCGTCGGACGGTCGGGTGTGGACGGGTCATCAGGTACCTCTTCCCCCAGGGATCGTGGAGCGGGTCGAACCCGCACCGGGACGGTGACACGGGATGTCGGCTCCGCGTCGCGCATCCTGGACGGCACTGGACAGCGCCGGACATCGTCGGACGATCAGCGGTCCGAAGTGGATCTGTCAGACATCGGCGGCTGCCTATCTATCGCCCTGGAGGTGGAATTAGCCTGCCCGTGCGCATCCGGGGCGGCCGGGTGACCGGGGGTGAGAGCCGCATGTCCGACCAACGGGTACCTCCCGGCGCTCGGCAGGCGGAGCAGGGGCCGCCCGGAGCGTTCGAGGTGGCCCGCGCCGCCGTCGACGTGCAGACACTGCAGGAGCTGGCCAGGCTGTTACGCCAGTTGCGCCGCAGGGAAGCCCGGCAGCAGGGTGAAACCCAACTGACGTACCGGCAGCTGGCCGCGAAGACCGGCTGGTCACGCGGGATCATCGGGGAGTACTTCGCCGGCAACATCCTGCCTCCGCCGGAGCGGTTCGACGCCCTCATCCGGGTGCTCGGGGCGAGCCCCGCCGAGCAGGGGGTGCTGGCCACCGCGCGGGACCGGGTCGAGGAGGGACGTCGACGCCCGAACCGGGACCACGCCACCACCGGGCGGTCGGGCGTCGGGCCGGTCCGGGCCCGGGGCGGCGGCCAGCGGGCCGGTACGACGCCGACCCGACTGCCCGTTCCCCGCCAACTGCCCCCGGCGCTACCCGGATTCGTCGGACGTGTCGCTCAGCTCGCCCAACTCGATGCCGAGTGCGTCAGCCCCGCCCCGTCCGAGGACGGCGGCGTGGCGCCGGTCACCATCATGACGCTGTCCGGCACGGCCGGGGTCGGCAAGACGACGCTCGCGGTGTACTGGGCGCACCGGGTCGCCGACCGCTTCCCGGACGGCCAGCTCTACGTCGACCTGCGCGGCTTCGACTCCACCGGGACGGAGATGACGGCCGTCGAGGCGGTACGCGGCTTCCTCGAGGCCCTCGAGGTGCCGCCCGAACGAATACCCACCCACCTGACCGCGCAGGTCGGCCTCTACCGGAGTCTGCTCGCCAGCCGCCGCATGCTGGTGCTGTTGGACAACGCCCGCGACATCGACCACGTTCGGCCCCTGCTGGTCGGCAGCCCGAGCTGCCTGGTCCTGGTCACCAGTCGCAACCGGCTCGCCGGCCTGGTCGCCGCCGAGGGTGCCCGGCCGATCGGCGTCGGCCTGCTCAGCGCCGCCGAGTCCTGGCAACTGCTGGCCCGGCGGCTCGGCGCCCAGCGGTTGACGGTCGAGCCGAAGGCGGTGGACGAGATCATCGAGCGGTGCGCGCGGCTGCCGCTGGCACTGGCGGTGCTCGCCGCGAGGGGTGCGGCGAATCCGACGTTCTCCCTGGCCGCCCTCGCCGCCGAGCTGCGCGACGCGCCGCGCCCGCTGGACTCCTTCGACGGCGGGGATGCCAGCACCGACGTGCAGGCCGTCTTCTCCTGGTCGTACCGGAGACTGACGCCGGCGGCGGCACGTCTGTTCCGGTTGTTCGGCTGCCACCCGGGGCCGGACATCGGGGTCGCCGCAGCGGCCAGCCTGGCCGGGCTGCCCCGGGCCCAGGTGCCCCGACTGCTGGCGGAGCTGGCTCACGCGCATCTGGTCACCGAGCATGCCCCCGGCCGATTCGGCGCACACGACCTGCTCCGGGCGTACGCGGCCGAGCAGGCCGAACGTCTCGAACCGGCGGAGTCCCGGCGGGCCGCGATCCGACGAGGCCTCGACCACTACCTGCACACCGCGCACGCGGCCGCGTTGCTGCTGCAACCGGGGCGGGATCCGGTCACCCTGGCCGCCGCCGGGCCGGGCGTGGTGCCCGAGGAGATCACCGACCACGGGGCGGCGCTCGCCTGGTTCACCGTCGAGTACCCGGTGCTGCTGGCGGCGGTCGGGTACGCGAGGCGTACCGGGTTCGACGGGCATGCCTGGCAGTTGGCCTGGACGCTGGTGGACTTCCTGCAACGCCGGGGGCGTTGGCCCGACCTGGTCCTCGCCCAACGGGCCGCCCTGGCCGGGGCCCGCTGGGCGGGCGACCGGCTCGGGCAGGCGAACGCCCACCGGGACCTCGCGCGGGTGCTGTACCGGCTGGGCCGGGTGGACGAGGCTGCGAGGAACTACCGACAGGCGCTGGTGATCTTCGAGTCGTTGGGTGACCACACCGGGCAGGCGCGTACCCACCGGGCGTTCGGCGCGATGCTCGACGGGCTCGGCCGGTACGCCGAGGCCCTCGACCACGGGGACCGCGCCCTGGCGCTGTACCAGGCCGCCGGCCACCTGGCGGGGGAGGCCAGCGCCCGCAACGCGGTGGGTTGGGCGCACGCCCAGCTCGGCCAGTACGGGCCGGCGCTCGCGCACTGCGGGGAGGCGTTGGCGCTGCTGCGCCCGACCGGTGACCGGCACGGTGAGGCGAACACCTGGGACAGCCTCGGCTTCATCCACGCCCAGCTGGGTGACCACCGCGAGGCGATCCGCTGTTACGGGCGGGCGCTGCGGCTGTACCGGCGGATCAGCGACCGCTACGACGAGGCGGACACCCTGTCCCGGCTCGGGGTGAGCCGGCACGCGGCGGGGGACCCGGCCGGCGCGGTGCGTACCTGGCGGCGGGCGCTGGGCATCCTCGACGACCTCGGTCATCCGGACAACGAGCGGGTACGGGATCTACTGACCCGGTTCGAGGCCGAGCCCCCGGGCCCGGGAGCCCGCCGGTGACGCTGGGCACACCGGCCGTCGCCGATCGAGGTGCGCCGGCCGGCACGCGGCGGGGCACTCCGTAGACTGGTACGGCACCCCTCTCCGACCCGTGAAGGAGCCACCCCGCGTGACCGTCCAGCCCATCCGTCTGTTTGGGGATCCGGTGCTGCGCACGCCGGCCGATCCGGTGGTCGACTTCGACGCCGAGCTGCGTCGGCTGGTCGCCGACCTGACCGACACGATGCGTGAGCAGAACGGCGCCGGCCTGGCCGCCCCGCAGCTCGGTGTGAGCCTGCGGGTGTTCGCCTTCGACGTCGACGACGTGCTCGGGCACCTGGTCAATCCCGTGCTGGAGTTCCCCGACGAGGAGGAGCAGGACGGCCCCGAGGGCTGCCTGTCCATCCCCGGGCTCTACTTCGACACCAAGCGCCGCCAGAACGTCGTCGCCAAGGGCTTCAGCGCGTTCGGCGACCCGATGCAGATCGTCGGCACCGGCCTGATGTCCCGCTGCGTGCAGCACGAGACCGACCACCTCGACGGCGTGCTCTTCCTGGACCGGCTGGACGCCGCCGGTCGCAAGGAGGCCATGAAGGCGATCCGCCAGGCCGACTGGTACGACGCGGCAGCCCCGCCCACGGTCAAGCTCAGCCCGCACATCAGCGACCCCTTCGGTCTGGGTCGGTGACCCGGATGCGTGTGGTCTTCGCCGGTACGCCGGCCGTCGCCGTCCCCGCCCTGGCCGCCGTCGCCGCCTCGCGGCACGAGCTGGTCGCCGTGGTCACCCGACCCGACGCGCCTGCCGGACGCGGGCGTGGCCTGTCCCGGTCCCCGGTCGGCGAGTGGGCCGACGAGCACGGCGTCGAGGTGCTCACGCCGGCCCGCCCCCGCGAGCCCGAGTTCCTCGACCGGCTGCGCACGCTCGCGCCGGACTGCGTGCCGGTGGTCGCCTACGGCGCGTTGGTGCCGCCGGCCGCCCTGGAGATCCCCCGGCACGGCTGGATCAACCTGCACTTCTCGCTGCTGCCCGCGTGGCGTGGCGCCGCGCCCGTTCAGCACGCCGTGCTGCACGGCGACGAGCTGACCGGTGCCAGCGTCTTCCAGTTGGAGGAGGGCCTGGACACCGGCCCGGTCTACGGCACCCTGACCGACGAGATCCGCGCCGCCGACACCTCCGGCGACCTGCTGGGGCGGCTCGCCGACTCCGGCGCCGGGCTGCTGGTGGCGGTGCTCGACGCGATCGCCGACGGCACCGCTCGGGCCGAGCCGCAGCCCGCCGACGGGGTGTCGCTGGCGCCGAAACTGACCGTGGACGACGCCCGGGTGCGCTGGGGCGACCCGGCTTTCGCCGTGGACCGTCGGCTCCGGGCCTGCACCCCGGCCCCGGGCGGCTGGACCACGTTCCGCGGGGAGCGGGTGAAGCTCGGCCCGGTCGTGCCGGTGCCCGACGGCCCGGAGTTGAAGCCGGGGGAGTTGCTGGTGGAGAAGTCCCGGGTGCTCGCCGGCACGGCGACCGTGCCGGTGCGCCTCGGTGAGGTCCGTGCCGCGGGTAAGCGGGCGATGGGCGCGACCGACTGGGCGCGCGGCGTGCGCGTCGGCGCCGGCGAGGACTTCGCGTGACGGCCCCGGAGGGGACCCGTCCCACCCGCTCGGGCCCGCCCGCGGGTCGTGGCGGGGACCGCCGGCCGGTCCGGCCACCACTGGACCGCCCGCGTCGTGCCGCGTACGAGGCGGTGGCCGCCGTGCACCGCGACGACGCGTTCGCCAACCTGGTGCTGCCGATCATCCTGCGGGAGGAGGGGCTGTTCGGTCGGGATGCGGCCTTCGCCACCGAGCTGACCTACGGCACCCTGCGCCACCTGGGCACGTTGGACGCGATCCTGACCGACGCGGCCGGCCGGGACGTGGCCCGCATCGACCCGCCGGTACGCGACGCGTTGCGGCTCGGGGCGTACCAACTGCTGCACACCCGGGTGCCGGCCCACGCCGCGGTCTCGTCGACCGTGGACCTGGTCCGCTCGGTCGCGCCGGGTGCCACCGGCTTCGCGAACGCCGTGCTGCGCGAGGTGTCCACCCGTGACGCGGACGCCTGGGTGGCGAAGCTCGCCCCGCCGATGGAGACCGACCCGGTCGGGCACCTGGCCCTGGCGTACAGCCATCCGCAGTGGATCGTGCGGGCCTTCTCCGAGGCGCTCGGCGGTGACCTGGGCGAGACGGCCCGCCTCCTGATCGAGGACAACGAGCGCCCGCCGGTGCACCTCTGTGCCCGACCGGGGCTGATCGACCCGGTCGAGCTGGCCGACCAGGTCGGCGGGGCGCCCGGCGCCTTCTCGCCGTACGCCGTCTATCTGCCCGGCGGGGCGCCCGGCGACGTGCCGGCGGTGGCTGACGGCCGTGCCCACGTCCAGGACGAGGGCTCCCAGTTGGTGGCCGCCGCGCTCGCCGACGCGCCGCTCGACGGTCCGGACGGGCGCTGGCTGGACCTGTGCGCCGGTCCGGGTGGCAAGGCCGGTCTGCTGGGTGCCCTGGCCGCGCAGCGTGGCGCCCGGGTGACCGCGGTGGAGGTGGCCGAGCACCGGGCCCGGCTGGTGTCCCAGGCGACCCGGGGCCTGCCGGTGGCCGTGCTGGCCATGGACGGTCGGGAGGTCGGTGGCGACCCGAAGCTGCCCGAGCAGCACTTCGACCGGGTGCTCGTCGACGCCCCGTGCACGGGGCTGGGCTCGCTGCGCCGCCGGCCGGAGTCGCGGTGGCGTCGCCAACCGTCTGACCTGCCCCCACTGACCCGGTTGCAGCGGGAGCTGCTCGGTGCGGCGCTGCGGGCGGTCCGCCCCGGCGGCCTGGTCGCCTACGTCACCTGCTCGCCGCACACGGTCGAGACGCACGTGACGGTGACCGAGGCGGCCCGCCGCAGCGGGGTCGCGGTGGACTTCGTGGATGCCCGCCCGCTGCTGCCGGCCGGCATGCCCGGTCTGGGCGACGGGCCGACCGTGCAGCTCTGGCCGCACCGCCACGGCACCGACGCGATGTTCCTCGCCGTCCTGCGTCGAAACTGATTCGCTTCGCTGAAAGGAAGGGTCCCTTATTAACGCGGAGCGTTAATAAGGGACCCTTCCTTTCAGCGGCGGCGCTCAGGTGACCGGGAGACCCTTGGTGCCGGCGTTCCTCATCGAGCGGGTCAGGTCCCGGTCGGAGATCCAGAGGAAGCACTGCACGCCACGGTTGCCGTTCTTCCACTCCTCCTCGTACGGCTGGTAGTAGATCGTTCCGGCGCGGAATTCGAGTTGGGAGTTGTCCGGCACCTTCGCGTACTTGGCGATCATCGTCTGGCAGGCCCGGTGGGTGCGCTTGGTGGCGCGGGTGAACTCGGCGTAGCTGACGTCCGGCCCCTGCCACACCCCGACGAACTCGGCGTGGTGCTTCGCGGTGCAGGAGACCGGCACCATCTCGTCGATGTCGTCCTTGACCATCTTCGGGTTGAAGCAGCGGTACGCCAGGGGAGCCGCGCCGGACAACGCGCCCCGGAGGCTGCCGGTGCGCAGGCCGACAGTCGTGTCGTCGATGCTGACGATCTCGGTGACGTCGCAGCGGTACCAGCGGGCCCCGCCCGCCCAGGCCTGCGGCGACGGCAGCACGACGGTCAGGCCGAGTCGCCCGGAGCGCCAGTCGGCGCCGACCGCCTTGTTGACCTGCGTGTCGCACGCGGACTGCGCGGCCCGCATGCCCGCCGAACCGGGCTGCGGCGGCGTGCCGGGCTCGGCGGCCGGGCCGGTGAGGGTGCCGACGTGCATGGTCTCGACCCGGTGCGACTCGGTGCACGCCGTCGGGTTGTAGCCGGTCAGGAAGCCGACCTGCTGGGCGGTCTGGTGGCAGACGTCGGCGGCGGGAACGAACTGCTGCGCCGCGACGGGCGCCGGCCAGTCGTCGACGAGGTCACGGTCGAGTCCGGCGGGCGCGTTGCACCCGGCCAGCGCCAGGGCCGCACCTCCGGCGAACGCCGTCAACCACCGTCGCATCCCTGACCTCCCCGCCGCTGGTGGCCGCCGACCGGACCCGGCCGGCCGGTAGCGCCACGGCGCAGCAGCATACGGCACCGATCCTCAGATCGCCGGAAGTCCCTCCGGGCCGGCGCCGCGCATCGAACGGGTGAGTTTGCGGTCGTCGCTCCACAGGAAACAGCGCACTCCACGGTCGCCCTCCTCCCACTCCCGTTGCGACGGTGGGTAGTAGATGGACCCGGCCCGGTACGGCAGCTCGCTGTTGTTCGGCACGGACGCGAACGTGGCGATCAGCTCCATGCAGCGTTGGTGCGCCTGGGCGGCGGCCTTGCTGAAATCGGCCCAGCTCATGTCGCGCTCCTCGTAGACGCCCACGAACTCGGCGCGGTGCGGTTCGGTGCAGAGCACGGGTGCCATGTAGTTGAGGTTGTCGCCGATCAGCTTCGGGTCGAAGCAGCGGTGCGTCAGTGGGCTGTCGCCGATCAACGCGCCGCGCAGGCTGCCGGTGCGGTTGACCGGGCGGGTGTTGTCGATGCTGCCGGTCTCGCTGAGATCGCAGCGGAACCAGCGCGCGCCCCCGGACCAGGCGGGCGCGGACGGCAACGCCAGGGTCAGCGCGAGCCGCGCGGTGTGCCAGTCGCCGCCGAGCACCTCCCGGGCCCGCTGGTCGCACTCGGCGCGGGCGGTGCGCAACGCCGACGAGCCGGGCTCGGGCCGGGTCTCGGTCAGCGCGTCGGGCCCCACGAACGTGCCGACGTGGATGGTCTCGGCCACGTGGTTACGCGCGCAGTCCACCGTCTCGTACGTGCTGGCCTGCACGACCGGGATGATCCGGGGCAGGCAGGTGTCGGTGGCCGGGCTGAACGGCTTCGGAACCCGTAGCGCCGGCCAGTCGTCGGTGAGGTCACCGTCCGCGCCTCGTGCCGGCGCGCAACTGGCCAGCAGTATCGTCGTGACGCCGGCCAGCACCAGCGCTGGGAACCACCGTCGCATCGTCCGCCCTTCCCGGGAGCTGGCGGCCGGTCACCGCGCCCCGCGGCGAGACCCCGGCGGGCGTGCAGCCTATGGCACAGTCCCGGTTGGAGTGTCGTCGCCTTTCCGTCGATCGGCCAGCCATTGACGTCTGTTCGTCCGGAACCTGTGGTCCGGAGTGACTAATTCTGCACCAGTGGTCACTGCCGGGTCACAGCGCGTCCCCGAAGGTGGCGCGATGCGGGTCGCGGGTGGCCACGTTCGTACACTGGCGAGGTGACCGTACCGCCGCCGATCGTCGCGCCGAGCATTCTGGCCGCCGATTTCGCCCGCCTCGCCGAAGAGGTCCGTGCCGTCGAGGACGCCGCGGACTGGTTGCACGTCGACGTGATGGACAACCACTTCGTGCCGAACCTGACCATCGGGCTGCCCGTGGTGCAGAGCCTGCGGGCTGTCACCGCGATGCCGTTCGACGTGCACCTGATGATCGAGGATCCGCGCCGGTGGGCCCCCGGCTACGCCGACGCCGGGGCGTACAACGTCACCTTCCATGCCGAGGCATCGGACGACCCGGTGGCGCTGGCCAAGGACCTGCGCTCGGCCGGCGCGAAGGCGGGCCTGGCCATCGACCGGGACACCCCGATCGAGCCGTACCTGGACCTGCTGCCCAGCTTCGACACCCTGCTGATCATGACGATCAAGGCCGGCTTCGGTGGGCAGCGGTTCATCCCACAACTGCTGGACAAGGTTCGTACCGCCCGCCGGCACGTCTCCGCCGGGCACCTGGAGCTGCGCATCGAGGTGGACGGCGGGATCGCCGCCGACACCATCGAGCAGGCCGCCGCGGCGGGCGCCGACGCGTTCGTCGCCGGCACCGCCGTGTACGGCGCCGCCGACCCGGCGGAGGCGGTACGGCACCTGCGTTCGCTGGCGGAACGCGCGGCTCCCGGCGCCTGACGTGGAACCCGACGGCGACCGCAAGGACATCATCCTCGTCGTCGACGACGACGAGGACATCGCTCGTTTCGTCGAGTTCAACCTGCGGCTGCACGGCTTCGAGGTGGTCCACGCCAGCGACGGCCAGGAAGCCCTCGAGATCATCGAACGCGAGCGTCCGGACCTGGCGGTGGTCGACCTCATGATGCCCCGCATCGACGGGCTGGAACTGACCCGCCGGCTGCGCGCCGACCCGATGACCTCCGCCCTGCCGGTGATCATGTTGACGGCCAAGGGGATGACCGTCGACAAGGTGCTCGGGCTCAGCGCCGGCGCCGACGACTACCTGGTCAAGCCGTTCGACACCGCCGAGCTGGTGGCCCGGGTCTCGTCCACGCTGCGCCGCAACAAGGAGTTCCGGGAGGTCTCCCCGCTGACCGGGCTGCCCGGCAACAGCCGGATCCGGCGGGAGATCAGCGACCGGGTACGACAGGGCGTGGACTACGCCGTCGGCTACGTCGACATCGACCGGTTCAAGAGCGTGAACGACCGGTACGGCTTCGTCCGTGGCGACGACTTCATCTCCGCGTTGGCCCGCAGCCTGCACCGGGCGGTGGTGGGTGTCGGTCTACCGCCGGCCTTCCTCGGACACGTCGGCGGCGACGACTTCGTCATCGTCTGCGCCCCGGACCAGGTCCGCCCGCTGACCTCCCAGGCGGTGGTGGACTTCGAGAACGCCGCCGACACGCTCTACGACCCGACCGACCGGGAGCGCGGCTTCGTCGAGCTGAAGGACCGGCGCGGCAACATCCGTCGCGCCGCCCTGGTCACGCTGTCCATCGGGGTGTCCCTCTCCGACGACGGCAAGCGGTTCACCGACCCCCTGGAGGTGATCGCGGTGGCCTCGGAGATGAAGACGGTCGCCAAGAGCCAACCCGGGTCGTACGTGGCCGTGGACCGGCGTCGCGGCGTCACCTGACGCGTGAACCCGCTGTGAAGTAGCTCGCCTAGGTGGCGGCGGACGCGCTTCAGCGTGTAAGACTGCCGGTATAACCCACCACGCGCTGGCGGGACTCGGTGAAATTCCGAACCGGCGGTGATCCACGGTCCAACCGTGGTCAGCCCGCGACCCGGACGGCTCTGCCGCCCGGTGGACCTGGTGAAAATCCAGGGCCGACGGTTGGGGGCGGTTCGTCCGCGCCCAGACAGTCCGGATGGGAGACAGCGCGCGGGACGGACGGTCCGAGCCGGCCGCTGCCTTCAGCGTGCCGTGCCGACCTCCCGGGGCGGCTGTGCCGTTCCCGGACTCCGCCTCCGCCTGCCCGCGGCCCCAATGGCCGCAGCCTCCCTGATCGCCAGCGCGCGGACGGCGAGTGAGAGGGCAGGGCAGGGCGATGGCCAGCGTCTCCGTCGACGAGGCGATGCGGCGTGCGATCGAGTTGGCGGCGCGCGGGCTCGGCACGACCAGCCCCAATCCGGTGGTCGGGTGCGTGCTGCTCGACGAGGACGGCGAGGTCGTGGGTGAGGGCTTCCACGCGTACGCCGGCGGGCCGCACGCCGAGATCGTCGCCCTGGCGCAGGCCGGGCAGCGAGCCAAGGGCGGCACCGCCGTCGTCACTCTGGAACCGTGCGACCACACCGGCCGCACCGGCCCCTGCAGTTCCGCGCTGGTCCAGGCCGGGGTCGCCCGGGTGGTCATCGCCGTACCCGATCCCAACCCGGTCGCTTCCGGCGGCGCCGCCACCCTGCGCGCCGCCGGGGTCCGCGTCGATCTCGGGGTACGCGGCGAGGAGGCCGAGGCCGGCAACGTCGCCTGGCTGACCTCGATGCGCCGGGGCTGGCCGTACGTCATCTGGAAGTACGCCGCCACGCTCGACGGGCGCGCCGCCGCACTGGACGGCACCAGCATGTGGATCACCTCGGAGGCGGCCCGGATCGACGTGCACGCGCTGCGGGGCACCGTCGACGCGGTGCTCGCCGGGGTGGGCACCGTGCTCGCCGACGACCCCCGGCTGACCGCTCGCAACCTGCGCGACGGCAGCCTGGCCATCCGGCAGCCGCTGCGGGTGGTGGTGGACAGCTCGGGGCGTACCCCGGCTGACGCCCGGGTCCGCGACGGCGCCGCGCGGACGTGGATCGCGACCGCCGACGAGGTCGGCGCCGGTCCGGACGGCCGGGTCGACCTGCCGGCGCTGCTCGCGGCGCTGCACCAGCGCGGGGTCCGCTCCCTGCTGCTGGAGGGCGGCCCTCGGCTGGCCGGCGCGTTCCTGCAGGCCGGCCTGGTCGACAAGGTCATCGGGTACGTCGCGCCCCGGCTGCTCGGCGCCGGCCCGACCGCGCTGGTCGACGCGGGAGTGAGCACCATCGCTGAGGCCATCGATCTGGAGTTCGTCGACGTTACGCAGATCGGTCCGGACATCCGGATCACCGCTTTGCCCCGCAAAAGGGAGGGCTGACATGTTCACCGGCATTATCGAGGAGTTGGGCGAGATCGTCCGGGTCACGGCGACGGCGGGCGATTCCGCGCTGATCGGCGTACGTGGCCCGCTGGTCACCTCGGACGCCCGGCACGGCGACTCCATCGCGGTCAACGGCGTCTGCCTGACCGTCGTGGAGGTGGCCGACGGGGTCTTCACCGCCGACGTGATGGGCGAGACGCTGCGCCGTTCCGCGCTCGGCGCGCTGAGCGTCGGCGACCCGGTCAACCTGGAGCGGGCCGCCGCACTCGGCAGCCGGCTCGGCGGACACCTGGTGCAGGGCCACGTGGACGGGGTCGGCGAGGTGATCTCCCGGGAGCCGGCCGAGCAGTGGGAGACGGTCCGGTTCCGGCTGCCTGCCGCCCTGTCCCGGTACGTGGTGGAGAAGGGCTCGATCACCATCGACGGTGTCTCGCTGACCGTGGCCGAGGTGGGCGCGGACGAGTTCGCCGTCGGGTTGATCCCGACCACGCTCAAGCTGACCACGCTCGGCGCGAAGAGCGCCGGCGACCCGGTCAACCTGGAGGTCGACGTGCTGGCCAAGTACGTCGAGCGGTTGCTCGGCGACCGGCTCGCCGGCACCGACGGTCCCGGGGTGGCCTCGATCACGGACGGGGTGGCCTGATGGGTCCGCTCGGTTGGCTGCTGGACGCACAGGTGCAGGTGGCCGGCTCGCCGGTGCTGGTCCGGGAGATCGTCGGCAACGCGTTCGGGCTGTTCTCCGCGCTGCTCGGGCTGCGCCGGGTCGTCTGGGCCTGGCCGGTCGGCATGATCGGTAACGCGCTGCTCCTGACCGTCTTCCTCGGCGGGGTGTTCACCACCCCGCAGGAGCACGACCTGTACGGGCAGGCCGGCCGGCAGGTGTTCTTCTTCGCGGTCAGCGTGTACGGCTGGTGGCGCTGGCAGCGCAACCGTCGCGCCGACGCCGGGCAGGCGGCGGTCGTGCCCCGGTGGGCCACCGGCCGGGAACGGCTGATGCTGCTGCTGGCCGCCGTTGTCGGCACCGCCGCGGCGTACCCGGTGCTCAAGGCGCTGGGCTCGTGGGGCCCGCTGCCCGACGCCTGGATCCTCACCGGCAGCCTGCTGGCCACGTACGGCATGGCCCGCGGCTGGGTGGAGTTCTGGCTGCTGTGGATCGCGGTGGACGCGGTCGGCGTGCCGCTGCTGCTGCGCGGCGGCTTCTACCCGTCGGCGGTCATGTACCTGATCTACGGCGCGCTGTGCGTCTGGGGCTTCGCCGCCTGGTGGCGCACCTCGCGCGCCACGGCCGCAGTTCGTACGCCCATCTACCGGGAGGCGGTCGCGTGACCAGCTTTGGAAGCATCGAGCAGGCGGTCGCCGAGATCGCGGCCGGTCGGCCGGTCGTCGTGGTCGACGACGCAGACCGGGAGAACGAGGGCGACCTGATCTTCGCGGCCGAGCTGGCCACGCCGGAGCTGATGGCGTTCATGGTGCGCTACACCTCGGGCTACGTCTGCGTGGCGCTGACCGAGAGCGAGGCCGACCGCCTCGACCTGCCGCCGATGCACCACACCAACCAGGACCGGCGCGGCACCGCGTACACGGTGACCGTGGACGCCCGCGAGGGGATCAGCACCGGCATCTCGGCGGCCGACCGCGCGCACACCAGTCGGCTGCTCGCCGACGCCGCGACCGATCCGACCGACCTGGCCCGGCCCGGGCACGTGGTGCCGCTGCGCGCCCGGGAGGGCGGGGTGCTGCGCCGGCCCGGGCACACCGAGGCGGGGATCGACCTGACCCGCATGGCCGGGCTGCGCCCGGCGGGCGTGCTCTGCGAGCTGGTCAACGACGACGGCACCATGATGCGCCTGCCGGACCTGGAGAAGTTCGCCGCCGAACACGGCCTCGTCCTGGTCACCATCGCCGACCTGATCGCCTACCGGCGGCGTACCGAGAAGCAGGTCGAGCTGGTCGCCGACGCCCGGATGCCGACGCGGCACGGGGTGTTCCGGGCGCTCGGCTACCGCGCCGAGCACGACCCGGCCGAGCACGTCGCGATGGTGCTGGGTGACCTCGGTGACGGCCAGGACGTGCTGGTCCGGGTGCACTCCGAGTGCCTGACCGGGGACGTGTTCGGCTCGCTGCGCTGCGACTGTGGGCCGCAGTTGGACGCCGCGCTGGCCCGGGTCGCGCGGGAGGGTCGGGGCGTCGTGCTCTACGTCCGTGGGCATGAGGGGCGCGGCATCGGGCTGCTGCACAAGCTGCAGGCGTACCAGTTGCAGGACCTGGGCCGCGACACCGTCGACGCCAACCTCGACCTGGGGTTGCCGGCCGACGCCCGCGACTACGGCACCGGCGCGCAGATCCTCTACGACCTGGGCGTGCGCTCGATGCGGCTGCTGACCAACAACCCGGCCAAGCGGGCCGGGCTGGAGGGGTACGGGTTGACCATCACCGGCCGCGAGGGGCTGCCGGCCGGGGCACACCCGGAGAACATGCGCTACCTGCGCACCAAGCGGGACCGGATGGGTCACCTGCTGGACGAGTTGGACGAGGTGTCCGAGGCGCCGCTTGGGCGTCCGGTCGCCAACGACGAGATCGGAGCATGACGATGGCGGGATTCGGTGAGCCGGGAATCGACGCGGTGGACGCCGCGGGGCTGACCGTCGGGGTCGTTGCCGCCCGCTGGCACGGCGAGTTGACCGACCACATGCTGGAACGTGCGGTGGCGGCAGCCGAGGCGTGCGGGGCGCGTTCCGTGGTCGCCCGGGTCGCCGGCTCGGTCGAGCTGCCGGTGGTGGCCCAGGCCCTCGCCCGCCGCTGCGACGTGGTGGTCGCTCTGGGCGTGGTGGTGCGCGGCTCCACCGCCCACTTCGACTACGTCTGCCGCTCGGTCACCGACGGTCTGACCCGGGTGGCGCTGGACGAGGGCAAGCCGGTGGCGCACGGCGTGCTCACCGTGGAGACCATCGAACAGGCCCGGGACCGCGCCGGTCTGCCCGGCTCGGCGGAGGACAAGGGCTGGGCGGCCACCGTCGCCGCGCTCGACGCCGCGCTGGCCGTGCGGACCGTGGCGGCGGGCAACGCCCAGCGGGTCGGCTTCGGCGGCTGACGCCGCCGTCGCCTCTGAAGGCGCGCCCTCACAGCCGACCGGCCTCGATGATCCGGCGCAGGAACTGCCGGGTCCGAGGCTGCGTCGGCTCGCCGAGCACCTGCCCGGGCGGGCCGCTCTCGACGACCCGGCCCGCGTCGAGGAAGCACACCTGGTCGGCGACCTCCCGCGCGAAGCCCATCTCGTGGGTGGCCAGCACCATGGTCATGCCGTCGGCCTTCAGGTCCCGGATCATCGTCAGCACCTCACCGACGAGTTCCGGGTCCAGCGCGGAGGTGACCTCGTCCAGCAACATCAGCCGAGGCGAGTTCGCCAACGCCCGGACGATCGCCACCCGCTGCTGCTGACCGCCGGAGAGCCGGTCCGGGTAGGCGTCCGCCTTGGCGCCGAGCCCCACCCGGTCCAGCAGGTCCCGGGCCTGGGCCTCCGCCTCCGCACGAGCCCGCCGGTGTACGCGGCGCGGCGCGAGGGTGATGTTCTCCAACACGCTCAGGTGCGGGAAGAGGTTGTACGCCTGGAAGACCATGCCGATCCGCCGACGAACCCGGTCCGCGTCCACCCGGGGATCGGAGATGTCCTCCCCGTCCAACTCGATGGTCCCGTCGTCGATCTCCTCCAACAGGTTCACACACCGCAGCAGGGTCGACTTGCCGGACCCGGACGCACCGATCAGCGCCACCACCTGATGCTCGGCGACGGTCAGGTCGAGCTGGTCGAGCACCACGTGGTCGGCGAACTCCTTGCGCAGACCCCGGCAGCGCAGCAGCACCATCGTCAGCCTCCCGACTGGCGGCGGGCCGCCCGCAGCGTCGCCCAGTCGGTGACCGCGATCAGCGGGATCGCGAGCAGCACGAAGAGCACCCCCGCCACGACGTAGGGCGTGTAGTTGAACGACTGGGCGGTGGCGATCTGGGCGGCGCGGACCGCGTCGATCGGCCCGGCGAGCGAGACCAGCCCCACGTCCTTCTGCAACGCCACCACGTCGTTGAGCAGGGGTGGCGCCACCCGGCGGACGGCCTGCGGCAGGACCACGTGCCGCATCGTCTGCCGGTAGGTCAGGCCCAACGAGCGGGCCGCGGCGAGCTGGCTCGGGTGCACCGACTCGATGCCGGCCCGGAACACCTCGGCGAGGTAGCCGCCGTAGGTGAGGACCAACGCGATACCACCGAGCACCAACACCGGCGGCATGCCCTGCAACCGCAGCCCCGGCACGCCGAGGGTGAGCAGGTAGAGCACGATGATCAGCGGGAGGCCGCGAAACGTGTAGGTGTAGCCGGCGGCCAGCGCCCGGACCGGGAAGAAGACCGGGCCGCGCAACGTCCGCAGCACCGCGATCACCAACCCGAGCAGCAGCGCGCCGGCCGCACAGCAGACCAGCAGTCGTACGTTGAGCCAGAGCCCGGTCAACACCGCCGGCAGCGCGTCCCGGGCGATCTCCGGATCCAGGAACGACTGCCGGACCCGGGCCCACCCGGGCGCGCCGGTCACCGCGACGACCAGCAGCGTGCCGAGCACCGCCGTGGACGAGGCCGCCACCAGCACGCTGTTGACGGTCTGCCGACGCCGGTACGCCGAGCGCCGCCGCTGCGCCTCGGAGGGAACGTGATCCAGAAGCGTCACCGCAGCTCGGCCGCCCCCGCCACCTGCGCGAGCCACTTCTGCTCCAGCTGCTTCAGCGTGCCCGCCGTGGTGAGTTGACCGACCGCCCCGCTCACGCAGGACGTCAGTGGGGAGTTCTTGTCCAGCAGCAACCCGAACGCCTCGGGCGTACCCACCTGCGGCACCTGCCCGACGATCGTCGCGTCGGTGATCTCCGCCCCGGTGATGTAGAAGGCGGTCGGCAGGTCCACCACGAGACCGTCCAGCTGCCCGTTCTGCAGGGCCTTCTTGGCGTCGTCGTTGCTGTTGTAGACCTGCGGCTCGACGGTCGGCTTGAGCACTTCGGTGATCGCCTGGTAGCTGGTGGTGCCGACCTGGGCGCCGAGCCGCGCGTCGCGAAGATCGGCCAGCGACGTCTTACCGGCGATCTTCGAGGACTTCAACGCGACGACGGTCTGCCGCACCAGGTAGTACGGCGCGGAGAAGTCGACCGCCTGCTTGCGCTCCTCGGTGATGGAGAACTGGTTGATGTCGAAGTCGAAGTTCTTCGGTCCGGGTGCGATCGCCGCGTCGAACTTGACCCGGGTCCAGCTGACGTCGGCGCGGGCGTAGCCGAGCTTCTCGGCCACCGCGTACGCGACCGCGGATTCGAAGCCCTCACCGTTGTCCGGCTTGTCCTTCGAGAACCACGGCTCGTACGCGGGCTGGTCGGTGGCGATGGTCAACTTGCCCGGCGTACGGGTGGGCAGGCTGTCCTTGGCGCAGGACGGCGGCGCGGTGACGACCGGGGTCGGTGGCTCCTTCTGTGGCGCGCATCCGGCGGTGGCTACGACGGCGGCACCGGCGAGGGTGAGCGCGAGGAGACGTGAGCTGCTGGCCATGGCGGACAGCGTAGAGCTTGATGGGCGTCGATCGACAACTGTCCTACCATGTTGGTAGGGAATTGTCCCGATGGCTGGGTGCCGGCGGACCCGGGCGTGGGGCGCTGGTCGGGTAGCTGGAAGAATCGTTTTCCGTGAAGACGTTCGAGGAGTTGTTCGCCGAGCTGCAGGCCAAGGCCGCCGCCGGCACCCCGGGCTCGGGCACCGTCGCCGCTCTCGACAAGGGCGTGCACTTCATCGGCAAGAAGGTCGTCGAGGAGGCCGCCGAGTCGTGGATGGCCGCCGAGCACGAGGGGCCGGAGCGCACCGCCGAGGAGATCTCCCAACTGCTCTACCAGGTCCAGGTGCTGATGCTCGCCAGCGGTCTCGAGCTCAAGGACGTCTACCGACATCTGTGAGTGCCCTCACCCGTTGATCGCCATCCGGATCGAAGGAGCACTCCGTCATGCTGCGTGTCGCCATTCCCAACAAGGGCACCCTGGCCGAGCCGGCCGCCCAGATGCTGCGCGAGGCGGGCTACCGCCAGCGCACCGACCCCAAGGACCTCGTCTGCCGGGACGAGGCCAACGACGTCGAATTCTTCTACCTGCGCCCCAAGGACATCGCCACCTACGTCGGTTCCGGTGACCTCGACCTCGGCATCACCGGTCGGGACCTGCTGATCGACTCGGCCGCGCCGGCCGAAGAGGTCGTCGACCTCGCCTTCGGGCGGGCCACCTTCCGCTTCGCCGCCCGCCCCGACGACATCGCCTCCGTCCAGGACCTGGGCGGCCACCGGATCGCCACCGCGTACCCGGGGCTGGTCGAGCGGCACCTGCGCGAGGCGGGGGTCAAGGCCGACGTCATCCGCCTCGACGGTGCGGTGGAGAACGCCGTACGCCTCGGGGTCGCCGACGTGATCGCGGACGTGGTCGAAACCGGCGCCACCCTGCGCCAGGCGGGCCTGGTCGTCTTCGGCGAGCCGCTGCTGCGCTCATCGGCGGTGCTGGTCCGTCGTGCCGACGCGCCCGCGCACCCACAGGCCGAGCAGCTCCTGCGTCGCCTGCACGGTGTGCTGGTCGCCCGCCGCTACGTGATGCTCGCCTACGACGTGCCCGCCGGCCTGCTGGACCGGGCCAGCGGGCTCACCCCGGGCATCGAGTCGCCCACCGTCTCGCCCCTGCACCGCGAGGGCTGGGTGGCGGTGCAGGCGATGGTGCTCCGCGACGACGTCCACCGGATCATGGACGAGCTGTACGAGTTGGGCGCCCGCGCCATCCTCGTCACCAACATCCACGCCTGTCGCCTCTGACCGTCCAGATCCGCGCGCCGCGCTGTGGCTCGGGTGCGCGCCTGCGCTGTGGCTGGGGTTGGCGCCTCGCGCCTTGATCAACTCGGTCTCCCTGAAATGGGGGTGTCCGGCTCGCTGCGACACCCCCATTTCCCTGATCCGGAGTGGATCTATCCCCACCCGTCGGCCTCAAGCGTGGCCGGTTGGCGAGGGTCTTGGCCGGACGCCTCGCACCGTGGGCCTGGGGCCCAATCATGAGGTTTGAGGCGTTGGTCAGTGGGTGGTGCGTTTGAAGGGCTGGGTGCGGATGGCAGACTGGTGGGGTGAGTGAAGCCGAGCTGGTCCGCCTGAAGCCCCGCCGCATCCGCGTGGTCTGTTGGTCGGCGGCGGTTGCGTTGGTGGTGGTGTTCGGCCTGGTCGCTACCTCGCTGAGTGGGCCGACCGGCGACGGCTACGGCAGCTTCCAGCGCGGCGACCAGGTGGCCATGATCGGTCTGGGCGTCTTCGGTGCGCTGGGGTTCCTGCTGTTCACCCGTCCGCGGGTGGAGGCGGACGCACGTGGCATCCGGGTGCGCAACGTGATCAGCTCCTACGAGCTGCCCTGGGAGGTCGTGCGGGGAGTCCGCTTCGACCGGGGCGCGCCGTGGGCCAGCCTGGAACTGCACGACGACGACCTGCTGCCGATGGTCGCCCTGCAGGCTGCCGACAAGGAGTTGGCCGTCGACGGGGTCCGCGCGCTGCGGCGACTGCACCAGGCACACCAGGACCGCCTCGCCGAACGCGCCGTCGGCCACTGAGGGCCGCCCCGTCGGCTGCTGAAGGCCCGCCCCGTCGTCTGTTGGGTGCCGCGCCGTCGGCTGCTGAAGCCGCGCTGTCGGTCGACCTGCGCCGTGTCCGTTCAGCAGTGCGCCAAGGGCCGACCTGCGCTCGCCACTGGTCCTGAGCCCGCGCCCGGCCCGCAAGATCCGGGCAACTTCGGTGAAACTGCTGCCTCCGAGATCCCGGAGGCAGCAGTTTCCGAGAAAGTGCGCAGCGTGCCGAGTGGCGCACGGGGGCCAGGTGGCGCGAGAGGGCACGCGATCGACGTGGCGCAGGAGGGGCACATGGTGCCCCAGGGAGTGAGACGGCGCGGCGAGGACTCCGGGGGAAGCTTTGAGCTGGTGCCCCGGGTGTCCCGGTTTGGGGGTGGCCGGGGCGTCGGTGTAGTGTTATCGAGTCGACCAGGCTGTCTCCGCGTGCGAGCAGACAGCCTTGAAAGCGGAGCGCCTGCTCCCACCCGAGTCGCCGCTACGGTGGCCGGGTCCGGTCACCGGTTCCGGGCACGTCCCGGCGTCGGGTGCGCGATCCTTGTGATCGTGCTGACCGGTCGAGCGGGCCCTGGCATGCGCCGGGGCCTTCTGCTTTTCGGGTCGGTTCCCATCCGGGAGCCGCAGGGGTCGGCTACTGAGCAGAAACGACTCGAGGAGGCCCCATCAGCGTCGAACCACGCGTGAACGAGCAGATCCGGGCACGTGAGGTCCGACTGGTCGGCCCAGAGGGTGAGCAGGTGGGCATCGTCCCGCTGGAGCGCGCTCTTCAGCTGGCCGCGGACGTCGATCTGGACCTGGTCGAGGTTGCGCCGATGGCGCGCCCGCCGGTGTGCAAGCTCATGGACTTCGGCAAGTTCAAGTACGAGAGCGCACTCAAGGCGCGCGAAGCGCGGCGTAACCAGCAGCAGACCGTCATCAAGGAAATGAAGCTTCGGCCGAAGATCGACCCGCACGACTACGAGACCAAGAAGGGTCACGTGGTGCGGTTCCTCAAGGCGGGCGACAAGGTCAAGGTGACGATCATGTTCCGCGGTCGCGAGCAGAGTCGCCCGGAGCTGGGTTACCGGCTCCTGCGTCGGCTCGAATCCGAGATCACGGACCTGGGATACGTCGAGGCCGCTCCGAAGCAGGACGGCCGAAACATGATCATGGTTCTCGCTCCGCACCGGGCCGTCAAGGCTTCCGCGGTCGCCGCCACGGCGTCTCGCGGTGGCCCTCGGGACCGGGCAGCGGACGAGTCCGCCGCTCCGGCAGCCGATGAGACCGCGGCGGTCGGCGAGACCGCAGCAGCCGGTGACACCGGCACCGCCGCCGACACCAGCGGCGAGTAACAGGGGAGAGACGTTCCACATGCCGAAGATGAAGAGCCACACGGGTATGGGTAAGCGGGTCAAGGTGACCGGCAAGGGCAAGATCGTTGCCCAGCAGGCCGGCCTCCGCCACAACCTGGAGAAGAAGCCCTCCACCCAGACCCGCCGGCTGACCGGCACGGTCGTGCTGGCCAAGGCCGACGTCAAGCGCATCAAGAAGCTGCTCGGCCGCTGACGCGCGCCACCTTTACGTAATTAGGAGTTGAGATGGCACGCGTCAAGCGGGCTGTAAACGCCCAGAAGAAGCGTCGTACCCTGCTGGAGTCCGCGAGTGGTTACCGCGGTCAGCGCTCCCGCCTGTACCGCAAGGCCAAGGAGCAGGTGCTGCACTCGATGCAGTACGCCTACCGGGACCGTCGCGACCGCAAGGGCGACTTCCGGCAGCTGTGGATTCAGCGGATCAACGCAGGCGCCCGGGCCAACGGGATGACCTACAACCGTCTGATCCAGGGCCTGCGTCTGGCTGGCATCGAGGTCGACCGCAAGATCCTGGCCGACATGGCTGTCAACGACGCCGCTTCCTTCGCGGCGATCGTCGAGCTGGCTCGGGCTGCGGTCACGGCCGAGGGCACCGGCGGCGCGGCGGCTCAGGCCGCCTGATCCCCACGCACCAGAGCGAGGCGTCTCCCGTGTCGGCATCGCCGTCCGGGGGGCGCCTCGATCGTGCCGGAGGAGCGCACACCATGGCCTTCACCCCGCGTACCCCCAGGATTGTCGCCGCCCGCCGGTTGCAGCGCCGCCGGGACCGCGACGCCACCGGCCGTTTCCTGGCCGAGGGCCCGCAGGCGGTCCGCGAGGCCCTCGCCCGGCCGGGGGTGGTCACCGAGTTGTTTGGTACGACCACCGCCCTCGACCGGTATCCGGAGCTGGCCGCCGCGGCGGCCCACGCCGACGTGCCGGTGTCCGAGGTGACCGACGAGGCCCTCGCCGCGCTGGCCGAGACCGTCGCCCCGCAAGGGCTGGTCGCTGTCTGCCGGCACCTCGACGTGCCGTTGGCGCAGGCCCTCGCGGGCGCACCCCGGCTGGTGGCGGTGCTCGCCGAGATCCGCGACCCGGGCAACGCCGGCACGGTGCTGCGTACCGCCGACGCGGCCGGGGCGGGCGCGGTGGTCTTCGCCGGCGACGCCGTCGACCCGTACAACGGCAAGTGTGTGCGCGCCTCGGCCGGCAGCCTCTTCCACGTCGACGTGGTGCGCGCCGCCGACCCTGCCCAGGTGGTCGAGGCGCTCCGGGCCGCCGGGCTGTCGATCTTCGCCACCACCGGGTACGGCGACAGCGACCTGGACGACCTGACCGACTACGGCCGGCTCGTCGGGCCCACCGCCTGGCTGTTCGGCTCGGAGGCGCACGGCCTGCCCGAGGAGTTGACCGCCGCCGCCGACGCCCGGGTGCGGGTGCCGTTGTACGGGCGCGCGGAGAGCCTCAACCTGGCTGCCGCAGCGGCCGTGTGCCTGTACGCTTCAGCGAGAGCACAGCGCTGACGGTGTCCACACCCGGCGCGACCGACTGCAGGGGAGAGCGTCCGCCCATGAACGCGACACGGCGTTCGTTTAGCCAGCCCGCCGGTGTCGGCGGGCGGCGGGCCTGACCTGCTCCCTGCACAACTCCTACCGGCGGGCTGCGGCACAGCCGCGCGTCCGTAGACTCGCTTCGCCGCCCCGGTGAGGGCTGGCGCCGCCGTGAGGGAGTGCCCGTACGCCATGAGCTACCGCAACGATCCGTACGACCCGAAGCAGGTCGCCCTGCTCGACCCCGCCGCCCTGGCCGAGGCCGTCGCGGACGCCACGAAGGCGTTCGAGTCCGCCGCCGACCCGGACGCGCTGACCGCGCTGCGCTCGGTGCACCTCGGTGACCGGTCCCCGGTCTCGTTGGCCCGCCGGGAGATCGGCGCGTTGCCGCCGGCCGCGAAGTCCGACGCCGGTAAGCGGGTGAACGAGGCCCGCCGGGCGATCGAGTCCGCGTACGCCGAGCGCGCCGAGGTGCTGGAACGCGAGCAGGCCGAGCGGGTGCTGGTCGAGGAGCGGGTGGACGTCACCCTGCCCTACGACCGGCGTCCGCGAGGCGCCCGTCACCCGCTGAGCGTCCTGATGGAGTCGATCAGCGACCTGTTCGTCGGGATGGGCTACGAGGTGGCCGAGGGGCCCGAGGTCGACCTGGAGTGGGTCAACTTCGACGCGTTGAACATCCCCGCCGACCACCCGGCGCGCGGGTTGATGGACACCTTCCACATCGCACCGGAGGGCTCCGGCCTGGTGCTGCGTACCCACACCTCGACGGTGCAGACCCGCACGATGCTCAGCCGTAAGCCGCCGATCTACGTGATCGTGCCCGGCCGCGTCTACCGGACCGACGAGATCGACGCCACGCACAGCCCGGTGTTCCACCAGGCCGAGGGTCTGGTGGTCGACAAGGGCATCACGATGGCGCACCTGCGGGGCACGCTCGACCACTTCGCCCGGGCGATGTTCGGCCCGGAGGCGAAGACCCGGTGGCGGCCGCACTACTTCCCGTTCACCGAGCCGTCGGCGGAGTTCGACGTGTGGTTCCCGGAGCACCGCGACGGCCCGCAGTGGGTCGAGTGGGGTGGCTGCGGCATGGTCAACCCGCGGGTGCTGCGCGCCTGCGGCGTCGACCCGGAGGTCTACTCCGGATTCGCGTTCGGCATGGGCATCGACCGGACCCTCATGATCCGGCACGGCGTCAGCGACATCCGCCATCTCTTCGAGGGCGACGTGCGGTTCAGCCGCGCGCTCGGGACCGGGGCGTAGGCGATGCGGGTACGAGACACGGGAACGGTGGTCTGAAGTCATGCGAGTTTCTGTCAGTTGGCTGCGGGAGTACGTCGACCTCCCCGCCGACCTGCCCACCGGTGACCTGGAGCAGGCCCTGGTCGACCTCGGCATCGAGGTCGAGTCCGTGGTGGACCTGGCCGAGTCGGTCACCGGTCAGCTCGTCGTCGGTGAGGTCCGCGAGATCGAGGAGCTCACCGGGTTCAAGAAGCCGATCCGGTTCTGCCGGGTCGACGTGGGTGACGCGAACGGCACCGGGGAGCCGCAGGAGATCGTCTGCGGGGCGCGCAACTTCGCCCCCGGTGACCGGGTGGTGGTGATCCTGCCTGGTGGTGTGCTGCCCGGCGGGTTCGCGATCGGCGCCCGCAAGACGTACGGGCACAACTCGGCGGGCATGATCTGCTCGGCGAAGGAGCTGGGTCTGGGCGACGACCACTCCGGCATCATCGTGCTGGGGCCGGACGTGACGGCGAAGCCGGGCGACGACGCGCGCCCGGTGGTCGGCCTCGACGACGTCGTGCTCGATCTGGAGATCACCCCCGACCGGGGGTACGCGCTGAGCCTGCGCGGCCTGGCCCGGGAGCTGTCGCACGCGTTCGAGGTGCCGCTGCGCGACCCGGCCCTGGTGCCGGCGCCGGGTGGCACCGACACGCCGGCGTACCCGGTGGAGGTCCGCGACACGGTCGGCTGCGACCGGTTCACCGCCCGCCTGGTCCGGGGGGTCGACCCGACCGCGCCCACCCCGTCCTGGATGCAGCAGCGGCTCGTCACCGCCGGTATCCGCAGCATCTCGCTGCCCGTCGACATCACCAACTACGTGATGTTGGAGCTGGGCCAGCCGATGCACGCCTTCGACGCCGACCGGATCGTCGGGCCGCTGGTGGTCCGTCGCGCCGAGACGGGGGAGAAGCTGACCACCCTGGACGGCGTCAACCGGGTGCTCACCGCCGACGACATGGTCATCTGCGACGCTGGGCTGGACAACGCCCTCGGGGGCGAGGGCGCCGGCGTCCCCATCTCCCTCGCGGCGGTGATGGGCGGCGAGACCAGCGAGGTCGTCGCCGGCACCACCACCGTGCTCTTCGAGGCGGCGCACTGGGACCCGGCGATGGTCGGGCGTACCGCCCGCCGGCACAAGCTGTTCAGCGAGGCCGCGAAGCGCTGGGAGCGGGGCGTCGACCCGGCCGTGGCGCTGGTCGCGCTGGAGCGTGCCGTGCGGCTGCTCACCGAGCACGGCGGGGGCACGCCGAGCGCGGAGATCCTGGACATCGACCACGTCCGCCCGCGTACCCCGATCACCCTGCCGGCGGACCTGCCCACCCGGCGGGTCGGCGTGGAGTACCCGCCGGCGCGGGTGGTCGCCCTGCTGGAGCAGGTCGGCTGCACCGTCGCGCAGGGTTCCGATCGGCTGTCCGAGGACCCGGGCGCGGTCGGCGTGGCCAGCGGTGTCGGGACGACGCTGAGCGTCACCCCGCCGACCTGGCGGCCCGACCTCACCGACCCGGCCGACCTGGTCGAGGAGGTGGTCCGCCTCGACGGGTACGACAAGGTGCCGTCGGTGTTGCCGACCGCGCCTCCCGGTCGCGGCCTGACCCCGCGGCAGCGTCGGCGCCGGGCCGTCGCCGGGTCGCTGGCCGAGCGGGGGTACGTGGAGGTGCTCGCGCACCCGTTCGTGTCGCCGGAGCTGGCCGACCAGCTCGGCCTGCCGGCCGACGACCCGCGTCGGCCCGTGGTGCGGCTGGCCAACCCGCTGTCCGAGGAGGAGCCGCTGCTGCGCACCACGCTGCTCGGCCCGCTGCTCGGCATCCTCAAGCGCAACCTCGGCCGGGGTCACCGCGACCTCGCCCTCTACGAGATCGGCGCGGTCTTCCACCCGCGCGTCGGTGCCGGCAGCCCGCCGGCGATGGGCGTGGACCGACGCCCCACCGACGAGGAGTTCGCCGCCGCCGACGCGGTGGTCCCGGCGCAGCCGGTGCACGTCGCGGCGGTGCTCTCCGGCGACCTCGACCCGGCCGGCTGGTGGGGTGCGGGTCGACCGGCCGGCTGGGCGGACGCCATCGAGGCGGCCCGGGACGCGCTGGACGCCGCCGGTGTCTCCGGCGAGCGGGTCGAGGTGCGGGCGGCCGAGTACGCGCCGTGGCACCCGGGCCGCTGCGCCGAGCTGCGGGTCGACGGCACGGTCGTCGGGCACGCCGGTGAGCTGCACCCGGTGGTGGTCGGGGCGTTGGAGCTGCCCCGTCGTACCTGCGCGATGGAGCTGGACCTGGACGCGTTGCCAGCGGCCCCGGTGGCGTCCGCGCCCACGGTGTCCGGCTTCCCGCCGGCGCTGATCGACGTGGCGTTGGTGGTGGACGACTCGGTGCCGGCGGAGCAGGTGCGCCGGGCGCTGGAGGCGGGTGCCGGTGAGCTGCTGGAGGACGTGCGGCTGTTCGACGTCTACTCCAGTGCGCAGCTCGGTGCCGGTCGTCGGTCGCTGGCGTACAAGCTGACGTTCCGTGCGCCGGACCGGACGCTGACCGTCGAGGAGGCGGTCGCGGCACGGGACGCGGCGGTCGCCGTCGCGGCGGAACGCCTCGGCGCCACCCTGCGCGGCGCCTGACGGAGTCGACGGGCTCCTCTCCTGTGCAACGCAGCAGAGGGGCCCGTCAGTCGTCGCTGGATTCCAGGTTGCCGAGTTTCCGCAGGCTCGCCAGATCGCGGACGGTGATCCGGCGGTAATCAGTGTCGACCAGCCCGTCTGTCCGTAGCTCCCGCAGGGCCTTCTGGATGGAGGTCTCGGAGGCGCCGCAGACGGTGGCCAGGTCGGGTTGCGTGAGTCGGACGTCGATGATGATGCCGTCGGTCCCTTGTCGACCGTGGGTCCGGCATAGTTCCGCGACCACTCGGGCGACACGCAGTTTCACCGGGTATGAGGTGAAGTCGATCCGCCGTCGATTGGACCAGCGCAGCCGGTCGGACACCATCGCGGCGAGTTCGACGGCGGCGTCGGGATGCTCCTTCAGGAACCGCTTGAACCGGTCCGGCTGGATCACGCTGTACCTTGCGGGCCCGCAGGTCGTGACGGTCGCAGAGCGGGGTGCGTCGTTCAGCGCGGACATCTCGCCCACGAGATCACCGCCCACCCGGAGGGACAGCAGAGCGGACCGACCGTCCGGCAGGGACGCCGTCACCTTTGTCAGACCCTCTTCGAGGAGCACCAGGTGAGATTCCCGTATGCCCTCGTGGATCACGATCTGCCCGGCGGGAACCTGACGGCGAACGCCCAGCCCCAGTAGCTCGTCACGAACCGGCGCGGCGAGCCGTTGCAAAAACGTCTCGTACGGTCGCCTCAGGACTGCATAGCTGATAGGTCTCGCGGGGTTGCTGTTAGGAGTTGGGTCACCCTCTGGCCGATGGTCGGCATCCGTCATGTGGGACAGCCATGTGCGGTCATGATTGCTAGGTGTTCTCGATCGCGAGGCCGTTGAAGCATCTTTTTGGTAGCAGCAACGACAGCAAGTCGAACGAAGCGGATGTTTTCGATGACATCTGCCTCGTCGATCAGCCGATCGGTCGGCCAGAGTTCCGGAAACCAGCCGTCGAGGATCTCGACGTGACCTTGGAAGAGTTGTAGCCGATGGACCGTCGAGTAAGGGGCTGAGGACGTGGTGCCACGTTGGCAGGCAGCAGCCCAGGCGGGACCCCTAGCGACAACGTCGACATCGCCCGGATCATCTATCCATCCTCTCGCGAACAACGGCCCACTCCCGGCCACCGCATAGTGCTGCTGCGGCAGCCCGAGGGACAAGAGCTCTCGGATGTACAGATG
Source organism: Micromonospora sp. B9E7 (assembly GCF_039871815.1). Lineage (NCBI taxonomy): Bacteria > Bacillati > Actinomycetota > Actinomycetes > Micromonosporales > Micromonosporaceae > Micromonospora > Micromonospora sp. B9E7. The sequence continues at coordinate 41,277 of NZ_JBDPLX010000011.1, read as the reverse complement.
ATCAAGCAGAGTGTTCATCGATGTCCTAAAGTGCCGGCAGGCCCAGTGCGATGCGGACCGCTATTCCAGCGCCGACCGCGACGAGAAGACTGGTCAATGTGCCCATCATGACGTACTGACTAAAGCTGCTGTCTCTCTGTTCCCGCACCTCGGGTAATCTGACGAGGGACTTGACCGTGATGGCTAGTGCTGCCGCCTCAGGTTGGCCTGTAGCGATGAAGATGAAGACCAGCGCTCGCTCGATCCAGCCGAGGTACGTGCCTAGGGGCAATAGCCCAGCTCCCCCATCGTGCTCGGGCTCGGTTAGGGCGTTGAAATACGGTCTTACGACACGTGCCACGATGAGATTTCCGGCAAATACGGCCAGCAGGAAGCCGGAGAGGATCACGCTGAGTCTGTCATCGTTCCACAACGTGGCTACCTTTTGTATCCATGTCGTGCCATAAAACGCCACTACCGCTAAGAGCAAAACGCCTAACACCGTCGCAAGGTTTCGGTGTGACATCACGGGGCGAAGAGATTCGGTGAGCGATGGCCGGCTCCTCAGCCGTAGGCTCGCCCAGCCACGAAGTACGGACCATCGATCGGGGCGTCGTGGTGGGACGTTGTGGAGGAGTCCCGACAGTGCCGCCGCAGCCCATACGAATGCGGCTTTCCAGCCGTCCAGTACCGGAAGAACCGCATAGGTCGCGTAGAGCATGGTGAAGATCTGTGCGGCCCATGGTCGAGGACGCAGGACGTTTAGGCTCAGAGGCAACAGGACTGCGACAAGAAGCCCGAATACAAGCCGGGTCAGTTCCAATATCTGCCCTTACACGTCGGAGCGGCACCTTCTGCGGCGACGGTACCCAGTTGGAGCAAGGGCTGCTGCGAGCACCCTTGCCGTGCCCAGCTGTGTCGGACTTGGAACCCAGAGCTGAATGACGGAGTCACCCGCCAGCGCCCTCCCGCTGCGGCGAGGTTCCTCGAGACGCCTGTCGCCCCATCCGCAAGCGGGATGGACTGGCGATCGGTTGCCGGCGGGGCAGCGGGTGAGCTGGCGATCGGGCGTTGCCGGACTGGGAGGTGAGAGGTCAGAGTGCGCTTCGGTTGCTGATCGCAGCGCACCTACAATCCAGATCGCTTCCTTATGTCGATGCAGTGCACTGCATGAACTTGCACTCGCGAGTCGTCCTTGTTAATCTTCTCTGCATAGTCATGCGGAGGTGAGTATGGGGATCCGAGTCGCGGTCGCCGGTGCGAGCGGCTACGCCGGCGGTGAGTTGCTCCGTCTGGTCGCCGGGCACCCGGAGTTCGACCTGGTCGCCGCCACCGCGCACAGCCAGGCCGGGCACCGCGTCGACGCGGTGCACCCTCAGCTCACCGGCCTCGACCTGGTGCTCGGCACGACCGACCCCATCAGCCTGGCCGACGCTGACCTGGTCTTTCTGGCCCTGCCGCACGGCGAGTCGGCGGCCCTCGCCGCGCAGTTGCCGGCCGAGGTGCGCATCGTCGACCTGGGCGCGGACCACCGGCTGGCCGACCCGTACGCCTGGGCGCAGTACTACGGCGGCACGCACGCCGGGCAGTGGACCTACGGCCTGCCCGAGCTGCCCGGTCAGCGGGAGTTGATCGCCGGCTCGACCCGGGTGGCGAACACCGGCTGCTACGCCGCGGCGATCACCCTGGCGCTCGCGCCGTTGATCGCCGACGGCGCGGCCAACCCGGCCGACGTGGTGGTGGTCGCCGCCTCCGGCACCTCCGGCGCCGGCCGGTCGACCAAGGCGCACCTGCTGGCCAGCGAGGTGATGGGGGACCTGTCGCCGTACCGGGTGGGCACCCACCAGCACGTGCCGGAGATCAAGCAGGCCACCGGCGCGACCGGCCTGTCGTTCACCCCGGTCCTGGCACCGATGCCGCGCGGCATCCTGGCCACGGTCACCGCGGTGCCGGCGCGCGGCGTCGACCCGCAGGAGGTGCTGGCGCAGGCGTACGCGGACGCGCCGTTCGTGCACGTGCTGCCGGAGGGCCGCTGGCCACACACGGCCGCCACGTTGGGCTCCAACTCGTGTCACCTGCAGGCCACCGTCGACGTCGACTCGGGTCGGCTGATCGTGCTCAGCGCGCTCGACAACCTGGGCAAGGGTGCCGCTGGTCAGGCTGTGCAGAACGCCAATCTCATGCTCGGCCTGCCGGAGACGACGGGCCTGTCGATCTGGGGGGTCAGCCCGTGAGTGTCACCACCCCTCGGGGGTTCCGGGCGGCCGGGGTGGCCGCCGGCCTCAAGGCCAGCGGCGGCGCGGACGTCGCGCTGGTGGTCAACGACGGCCCGGACGCCGGTGTCGCCGGTGTCTTCACCACCAACCGGGTCAAGGCCGCGCCGGTGCTCTGGAGCCAGCAGGTCGTGCAGGGTGGTGTGGTCCGCGCGGTGGTGCTCAACTCCGGCGGTGCCAACGCCTGCACCGGCCCGGCCGGTTTCCAGGACACCCACGCCACCGCCGAGCACACCGCCGCCGCGCTGACCTCGGTGAGCCCACGGTTGATCCTCGGTGCCGGTGAGGTCGCGGTCTGCTCGACCGGCCTGATCGGTGAGCGGCTGCCGATGCCGAAGCTGCTGCCCGGCGTCCGGTCGGCGATCAAGGGGTTGTCCCGCGACGGTGGCGCGGCCGCCGCCGAGGCGATCATGACCACGGACACCCGGCCGAAGACCACGGTGGCCCGGGGCAGCGGCTGGTCGGTCGGAGGCATGGCCAAGGGCTCCGGGATGCTCGCTCCGGGGATGGCCACCATGCTCTGCGTGCTCACCACCGACGCGGTGGCCGGGCCGGCGACGCTGGACGAGGCGCTGCGCGCGGCGACCCGGGTCACCTTCGACCGGGTCGACTCCGACGGCTGCATGTCCACCAACGACACGGTGTTGCTGCTGGCCAGCGGTGCGAGCGGCATCGAGCCGACACCGGCCGAGCTGAGCGCCGCGGTCACCGCCGCCTGTCACGACCTGGCCCAGCAGTTGGTGGCCGACGCCGAGGGTGCCACCAAGCAGGTCGCGATCGACGTGGTGAACGCCGCCGACGAGGACGACGCGGTCGAGGTGGGCCGTACGGTGGCGCGCAACAACCTGGTCAAGACCGCGCTGTTCGGCAACGACCCCAACTGGGGTCGGATCCTCGCCGCCGTCGGCACCACCGCCGCGGCGTTCGAGCCGGACGAGGTGGACGTGGCGGTCAACGGGGTGTGGGTGTGCCGGCGCGGCGCCGCCGCCGAGGACCGCTCGAAGGTCGACCTGACCGGGCGGGACGTGACCATCCGGATCGACCTGCACGCGGGCACGGCGGCGGCGACGATCTGGACCAACGACCTGTCCCACGCGTACGTGCACGAGAACTCGGCGTACTCCACGTGAGCGCGAGGAACGCAGCGCAGCGGAGTCCCGCAGTCGCGAACGAAAGGCCGGCACGGTGAGTCTCAGCAGCGACCTGGCTCGCGCCCAGGTCAAGGCGGAGACGCTGATCGAGGCGTTGCCCTGGTTGGCGCGTTTCTCCGGTTCCACGGTGGTGGTCAAGTACGGCGGCAACGCGATGACCGATCCGGAGTTGCAGCGGGCGTTCGCGGCCGACATGGTCTTCCTGCGCTACGCCGGTCTGAAGCCCGTGGTGGTGCACGGCGGCGGCCCGCAGATCTCCGCCATGCTGGGCCGGCTCGGCATCGCCAGCGAGTTCCGGGGCGGCCTGCGGGTGACCACCGCCGAGGCGATGGACGTGGTCCGGATGGTGCTGGTCGGGCAGGTGGGCCGCGAACTGGTCGGTTTGATCAACTCGCACGGTCCGTACGCCGTCGGTCTCTCCGGCGAGGACGCCCGGCTGTTCACGGCGGTGCGGCGTCCGGCGTACGTGGACGGGTTGCCGGTCGACGTCGGTCAGGTCGGGGACGTCGAGTCGGTCGACGTTTCCGCGGTGACCGACCTGATCGAGGCCGGTCGGATCCCGGTGATCTCCACGGTGGCGCCGGACGTGGACGGGGTGCTGCACAACCTCAACGCGGACACCGCCGCCGCGGCGCTGGCCATCGCGTTGCAGGCTCGCAAGCTGGTCGTGCTCACCGACGTCGCCGGCCTGTACGCGGACTGGCCGGACACCACCAGCCTGGTCTCCGAGATCAGCGCGGACGACCTGGCCAAGCTGCTGCCCAGCCTGGAGTCGGGCATGGTGCCGAAGATGGAGGCCTGCCTGCGGGCGGTGCGTGGGGGAGTGCCCGCCGCGCACGTCGTCGACGGTCGGGTGGCGCACTCCACGTTGCTTGAGGTGTTCACCTCGGAAGGGTTCGGAACGATGGTGGTGCCGGGAGACGGGATGGTCGCGTCGTGAGCACGTTGGCGCAGCGGTGGAAGCAGTCCATGATGGACAACTACGGCACTCCGCCGTTGGCGTTGGTCTCCGGCGCGGGTGCCGTCGTGGTCGACGACGCCGGCCGGGAGTACCTGGACCTGGTGGGTGGCATCGCCGTCAACGCCCTCGGGCACGCCCATCCGGCGGTGGTGGCAGCGGTGTCGAAGCAGGTCGCGACCCTCGGGCACGTCTCCAACCTCTACGTCGCCGAGCCGCCGGTCGCCCTGGCCGAGCTGTTGTTGGCGCTCGCCGGCCGGCCCGGCCGCGTCTTCTTCGCCAACTCGGGCGCGGAGGCCAACGAGGCGGCGTTCAAGCTGTCCCGGCGCACCGGCCGCACGCACGTGGTGGCCACCAGGGGCGGCTTCCACGGACGCACCATGGGCGCGCTCGCCCTGACCGGCCAGCCGGCCAAGGCTGACCCGTTCCGGCCGCTGCCCGGCGACGTGACCCACGTCGACTACGGCGACGTCGCCGCACTGGAGGCGGCCGTCTCCGACGCCACCGCGATGCTGATCGTGGAGCCGATCCAGGGTGAGAACGGTGTGGTCGTCCCGCCGGCCGGATATCTCGCCGCGGCGCGGCGGATCACCGCCCGGCACGGGGCGTTGCTGGTCCTCGACGAGGTGCAGACCGGCATCGGGCGCACCGGGCACTGGTTCGCGCACCAGGCCGAGGGTGTGGAGCCGGACGTCGTCACCCTGGCCAAGGGTCTGGGCGGCGGGTTGCCCATCGGCGCCACGCTGGCCTTCGGCCCGGCCGCCGACCTGCTCACCCCCGGCTCGCACGGCACCACCTTCGGCGGCAACCCGGTCAGCTGCGCGGCGGCGCTCGCAGTGGTGGCGACCATCGCCAACGAGGGGCTGCTCGACAACGTCAAGCGGGTCGGCGAGCGGCTGCGCCGGGGCGTCGAGGCGCTGGGCCACCCACTGGTCGCCGACGTACGCGGCACAGGCTTGCTGCTCGGCGTGGCGCTGACCGCGCCGGTGGCGTCGGTGCTGGCCGAGGCGCTGCGGGAGGCCGGCTTCCTGGTGAACCCGGTGCAGCCGGGAGTGCTCCGGCTGGCCCCGCCACTGATCCTCACCGCCGCCCAGGCGGACGCCTTCCTCGCCGCGTTGCCCGCCGCCCTGAACGCGACCACCGTGGCCGCCGCCGGAACCGACGCAGATCTTGGAGGGAAAGCGCCCCTCCAGGGGCCGAAATCTTCCAAGATCTCGACGCTGACACCCACGCCGACACCCATCACCACGACCACGACGGGGACGACCGCATGACCCGGCACTTCCTGCGCGACGACGACCTCTCGCCCGCCGAGCAGTCCACGGTCCTCGACCTGGCGGCGCGGATGAAGGCGGACCGGTTCGGCCACCGGCCGCTGGTCGGCCCCCGCTCGGTGGCGGTGCTCTTCGACAAGCAGAGCCTGCGGACCAGGATCTCGTTCGACGCCGGGATCGCCGAGCTGGGCGGGCACCCCCTCGTCGTGGACACGCAGGTCACCCACTTCGGCCGGGGCGAGTCCCTCGCCGACGCGGGGCGCGTGCTGTCCCGCTACGTCGCGGCCATCGTGCTGCGCACCCACGGCGACGACCGGATCGCCGAGGTGGCGGCGGGGGCCAGCGTGCCGGTGGTCAACGCGCTGACCGACGGCTTCCACCCGTGCCAACTGCTGGCCGACCTGCTCACCATCCGGGAGAGGTGTGGCGGCACGGCCGGTCGCATCCTGACGTACGTGGGGGACGGCGCGAACAACATGGCGCAGTCGTACCTGCTGGCCGGCGCGACGGCCGGCATGCACGTCCGGGTCGCCGGGCCGGCCGGTTTCGCGCCTGACCCGGCCGTGCTGGAACGGGCTGCGCAGATCGCCGCGGAGACCGGCGGGTCGGTACGGGTGCTGACCGACCCGGCCCAGGCGGTACGCGACGCCGACGTGCTCGCCACCGACACCTGGACCTCGATGGGTCAGGAGTCCGACGGACTGGACCGGATCACCCCGTTCCTGCCGTACCAGGTCAACAAGGAGCTGCTCGGCCAGGCCGCGCCGGACGCGATCGTGCTGCACTGCCTGCCCGCGCACCGCGGCGAGGAGATCACCGACGAGGTGCTCGACGGCCCGCAGAGCGCGGTCTTCGACCAGGCGGAGAACCGGCTGCACGCGCAGAAGGCACTGCTGACGTTCCTGCTGGACGTCGCGACGGGAGAGCCGCGATGACCGCCCCGCTGACCCGGGCCGCCCGGCACGCCCGGATCGTGGAGCTGATCCGCGACAAGGCCATCCGGTCGCAGACCGAGCTTGCCGACCTGCTCGCCGCCGACGGTGTCGGCGTCACCCAGGCCACCCTCTCGCGGGACCTCGAGGAGCTGGGCGCGGTCAAGGTGCGCGGCGGCGACGGCCCGGCCGTCTACCTGATCCCCGAGGACGGCAAACGACCGCTGCGCGACGCCGAGGCCGCACCGGCCCGGCTGATGCGGCTGCTGCACGAGCTGCTCAACGGCGTCGACTCCAGCGGCAACATCGCCGTGCTGCGTACGCCGCCGGGCGCAGCCCAGTACCTGGCCAGCGCGTTGGACCGAGCGGGCCTGCCGGAGATCGTCGGCACCATCGCCGGCGACGACACCATCCTCGTCGTGGCCCGCGAGGCCGTCGGTGGGGCCGCGCTCGGCGAGAAGCTCGCCGGCTGGGCCCGACGGGACGACAACGTCGAAGGGAACACCACGTCATGAGTGAGCGGGTCGTCCTCGCGTACTCCGGGGGGTTGGACACGTCCGTCGCCATTCCGTACCTGGCCGAGCAGACCGGCGCCGAGGTGATCGCGGTCGCGGTCGACGTCGGTCAGGGCGGGGAGGATCTCGACGCGATCCGGCAGCGTGCCCTGGACTGTGGCGCCGTCGAGGCGGAGGTGGTCGACGCGCGGGACGAGTTCGCCGCCGACTACTGCCTGCCGGCCATCCGGGCCAACGCCCTCTACATGGACCGTTACCCGCTGGTGTCGGCGCTGTCCCGGCCGTTGATCGTGAAGCACCTGGTGGCGGCGGCGCGCGCGCACGGCGGCACGATCGTGTCGCACGGCTGCACCGGCAAGGGCAACGACCAGGTCCGCTTCGAGGTGGGCCTGAACGCGCTCGCTCCCGACCTGAAGATCATCGCGCCGGCTCGGGACTTCGCCTGGACCCGGGACAAGGCGATCGCCTTCGCCGAGGAGAAGGGGCTGCCGATCGACGTGTCGGCCAGGTCGCCGTACTCGATCGACCAGAACCTGTGGGGTCGTGCGGTGGAGACCGGCTTCCTGGAGGACATCTGGAACGCCCCGGTCGAGGACCTCTACTCGTACACTGCCGATCCGGCGCAGGACCGCGACGCCGACGAGGTCGTGATCACCTTCGACGCTGGCGTACCGGTGGCGATCGACGGTGAGACGGTCACCCCGTACCAGGCGATCCTTGAGCTCAACCGGCGTGCCGGCGCCCACGGCGTCGGCCGGCTCGACATGGTCGAGGATCGCCTCGTGGGCATCAAGAGCCGCGAGGTGTACGAGGCGCCCGGCGCGATCGCGTTGATCACCGCCCACCAGGAGTTGGAGGCGGTGACCGTGGAGCGGGACCTGGCCCGGTTCAAGAAGAGCGTCGACCAACGGTGGGGCGAGCTCGTCTACGACGGCCTGTGGTTCTCGCCGCTGAAGGACTCGTTGGACGCGTTCATCGACGACGCGCAGCGACACGTGAGCGGCGAGGTCCGGATGACCCTGCACGGCGGCCGGGCCACCGTCACCGGCCGGCGCTCCGAGGCGAGCCTCTACGACTTCGGGATGGCCACCTACGACACCGGCGACACCTTCGACCAGTCCCTGGCCAAGGGTTTCGTGCAGTTGTGGGGGCTTCCGAGCCGGCTGGCCGCCGCACGGGACGCCCGGCTGGGCGGTGGCGCGCAGTGACATGTGCGAGCGCGAGCGGTGAGCGAGCGCAGCGAGTGAGCCCCGCAGTCGCGACCGAAAGGCGAGCAGAGCAATGATGGGCGACGTGGACGACAAGAGCCTGACCGAGAACAGCGCAGCCACCAACCGGACGAGCCTGTGGGGTGGCCGGTTCGCCGGCGGTCCCGCCGAGGCGCTCGCCCGACTGTCGGTGAGCGTGCAGTTCGACTGGCGCCTGGCCCCGTACGACATCGCGGGTTCCCGGGCGCACGCCCGGGTCCTCGCCGGCGCCGGCCTGCTCGACCCGGACGAGCTGGGTCGGATCCTGGCCGCGTTGGACGACCTGGAAGCCGCCTGCGCCTCCGGGGCGTTCCGCCCCACCGTCGACGACGAGGACGTGCACACCGCGTTGGAGCGCGGTCTGCTGGAGCGCCTCGGCAGCCTCGGCGGCAAGTTGCGGGCCGGTCGGTCCCGCAACGACCAGGTCGCCACCGACCTGCGGCTCTACCTGCGTGATCACGCCCGGGGCGTGGCCAGCCGCCTCGTCGAGCTGGCCGAGGCGTTGGTCGAGCAGGCCGAACGGCACATCGACACGGCCGCGCCCGGCATGACCCACCTCCAGCACGCCCAGCCGGTCACCTTCGGGCACTGGTTGCTCGCCCACGTGCAGCCGCTGTTGCGGGACCTGGAGCGGCTACGCGACTGGGACCACCGGGCGGCCGTCAGCCCGCTCGGCGCGGGCGCCCTCGCCGGTTCCGGGCTGCCCCTGGACCCGGTGGCCGTGGCCAAGGAGCTCGGCTTCCGTACGTCGTTCGCCAACTCCATGGACGCGGTCGCCGACCGGGACTTCGTCGCCGAGTTCCTCTTCACCACCGCCATGATCGGGGTGCACCTGTCCCGACTCGGCGAGGAGGTGGTGCTCTGGACGTCGCACGAGTTCGGCTGGGTGGAGCTGGACGACTCGTTCGCCACCGGCTCGTCGATCATGCCGCAGAAGAAGAACGCGGACATCGCGGAGCTGGCGCGCGGCAAGTCCGGGCGGCTGGTCGGTGGTCTGGTAACCGTGCTCACCATGCTCAAGGGCCTGCCGATGACCTACGACCGGGACATGCAGGAGGACAAGGAGCCGGCCTTCGACGCCGTCGACACCCTGGAGCTGCTGCTGCCGGCCCTGGCGGGAATGATCTCCACGATGTCGGTCCGGGTGGACCGCCTCGTCGCCGCCGCCCCGGTCGGGTTCTCCCTGGCCACCGAGGTTGCCGACTGGCTGGTCCGGCGCAACGTGCCGTTCCGCGACGCGCACGAGATCACCGGCCGGTTGGTGGCGCTCTGCGCGGCCCGGGAATGCGAGCTGGAGGACGTCTCCGACGACGACCTGGCCGCGATCAGCGGGCACCTCGACCCGTCGGTGCGCGACGTGCTCTCGGTCCGTTCGGCCCTCGCGGCTCGCACCACCCCCGGCTCCACCGGCCCCGGCCCGGTCGCCGACCAGCTCGCCGACGCCGCCGACCGGTTGACCAGTTGGCGGGAGTGGGCCACCGAGTCGGTCGTACCGCGCTGACCCCGCTGCGGCGTCGGCGCGTTCCGCCGGCGCCGCGGTCGGTTCAGACCGTCGGGCGCTCCCGCTTCGGGAGCTTGGCAACCACCATCTCGTACGACCCGTCGACCGCCTCGGTCAACTCCTCGGCGTCGATCGCGCCGTTCAGACGCAGCGTGTTCCACCCGGACCGGCCGATGTAGGCCATCACGCTGGCGTCGTCGGGGTGCCGGTGCAGCCACTCGTCGGCCACCTCCCGGGTCGGCCCGCACTTGACGCCGACCGTCGGCTCGCCCGCACCGTTGCCGAGGAACGCGAAGATCCGGCTGCCGACCTTCACCACCTCGTCGCCCTCCCACGGCCGGTCCAGCCATGCTCCCGGCTTGGCCAGGCAGTACGCCAGCATCTCCGCGCGCTCCATGGGTGCCTCCTCGTCCTGCGCACAGTGTGCCCCGCCCCGAGCGCAGCCGCAGGGGACCTGGCCGGCTGATCCCGGCGTGGCGTCGGCGCATGCCGTCGGCGCCACGGCGGTTCAGGCCGTCGCTCCTGGAAGAGCGCCGGCCGCCCCGCTACCGCAGTGCGGCAGCGGGACGGCGATCCATCAGGTGGGCCAGTTCCTTACCGCCTGTCCGACCTCAGGGTCGATCTCGTCGAGCATCGCGAGAACGTCCGGTCGGGTCAGCTCCGGGCCCCGTGACACCTCACACAGGCGCTGGAAGGCTGCCGGCCCATGGCTGTCCCACAGCCGCCGGGCCACGATGATCAGTCCGAGTTGGAACCAGATGTAGTTGGCCACCCCGTCGAGCCCGTGGCCGTCTGCCGGCTCCCGGATGCGGGCAAGCTCGCGTATCGGCCACTGCACCGGTGCCGACCAGCAGGCCGCCGCCGCGTCGAGGATCGGCAGCATCTCCGTCTCGGCCTCCGCGAGGTAACCGACCATGCCGACGTTCGCGATCAACTCCCGGAGCCAGAGGTTGCCCGGGTCTTGCCAGCCCGCGAAGTCGTGCGAGAGATGGCTCATCTCGTGGGCCACGAACAGGTCGTTCAGCGGGGCGAGATCGATCGGGTCGCCGAAGCGGGCATTCAACTGCCCCTTGGTCTGCGGTGGCAGCTCCGGGATGACGTTGTCCAGGAATGCGTCCCACATGGGAGGAAGCTCCTGGTTGATCACCATTCGATCACGGGACACGTGCACCACGCCGTAGATCGGGAAGATGGCGACCTTCGCCCAGTCCTGCGGACCGACCACGAAGAGCGGCGGTGTCGGCGGGGCGCCGACCGTCTCGGACAACCAGGAAGCCACCTGTTGGGCGCGCTGCGCGACGAGCACACCCCGCTCGGCCCCGCCCTGACTGACATGGACGGGGAATGGGAATCCGGTGACCTCGTGCAGTCCGCTGAGGTCCGGAGCGGGCCGCTCAGGCCGCTGCGGCGGTGTCTCGCCGGCTTTCGTGCTCATGTCCTACCAATCGTCAGGGCGCTCGGGGCCGGTGAACGGCTCACGAGCGCGATGTCGTCACGCGGGTGCTCGCCGGCCGCCAGATCCAGCTCCGGCGGTCGTAGAGCCGGGTGAATCCGGCCCTGGCCATGTTGTTCAGTGATGGGTTCGTACCCTCGACCTCGGGCTTGCCTACCTCGCTGACGAGCCAGCGGCAACCGGCTGCCGCCGCGTACTCGGCTCGGGCGGCGATCAGGGCCGACTGCACGCCACGGCGGCGGTGGCTCTCCCGGGTCGCTCCGGAGTTGAGGTGGGCCGACTTCCCGTGCAGGAAGAGGTTGGCCACGCCGATCATATGGTCGCCGTCCCAGGCGGCGAACGCCTGGAAGCCGTCGGTCCGGGCCACGGCGGCAAACACCTCGATCAGGTGCTGGTCGGGCACGCCGAAGAACTCCCAGAGCCGCGCCGCCCACTCGTCGGTCTCCTGCGCACCGACCAGCCCGACGCGCAGATCCGTGCCGGCGGGCTTGACGTCGTCCACCTCCGCCGCGAATCGGACCAGCTCGCCGCCCGGTTCGAGGCCGTGGACGGCCCTTGTCTCGGCCCAGTCGCTCGGCAGGAGTTCCGGGGCGATCTGGATGTGGGCCATCGGGCTGCCGTGCGCCCGGTGGAAGTCGAGCACCTCGCTGATCACCTTGTCGGTGATCGATTCGGTGACACCGAGCCCCAGGGACTTGTTGAAGATGCCACCCGTCGGGTCGTTGCGAACGGAGACCGTTGTTCCTCCGCCGATCCGCCCGGTGGTGATGCCGAGCGCCCGGCGGGTCGGCTCGGGTACGGCGGCGTCCAGTCGGTAGTTCACCTCCGCCTCGACGAGTTCGGCGATCCTGGTCAGGTCAGCTGGTGACATGCGGTGCTCCGGTCAAGGGTTGGACTCACTGGCACGAGGGTTCGTCGAATCCACCGGGCGGCGGCAGGGGAGCGGGTCGGCGTCCCAGTGGGATCGGGACAACCGGCCGGACGGCAGAGCGGGCCCGGTGTGCGGGCGGCGTGGCGGTAGGGACCAGGGTCGGCCCACGGCTCGGCTCACGGACGGGTAAGGCCCCTGATGAGATCCGCCGCCCGTTCGGCCACGGCCAGCACGGTCGCGTGCGTGTTGGCTGCCGGGATGGAGGGCATGACGGACGCGTCGGCGATACGCAACCCAGTGACTCCCCTGACCCGCAACTCCTCGTCCACCACAGAGGTCGGGTCCGACCCCATCCGGCAGGAGCCGACCGGGTGCCAGTAGACGACGAGGCTCTCCTGGATGTACCGGCGCAGGGTCGCGTCATGGTTGATCGGTCCGGGGACCACCTCCTCGCCTCGCCACGGGGCGAGCGCGGGTGCCGCACCGATCTGACGGGCCGCGCGCAGTCCCCCGATCATGGCGTCGAGGTCGCGGGGGTCGGCGTAGCAGTTGGGGTCGAGCAGCAGCGGCGCCTCCGGGTCGGGGCCGGAGAGGCGGATCGTGCCGCGGCTGCGTGGGTTCATCAGCGAGACGAGGAAGGAGTATCCGTGGCCGTACTCGACCTGCGGAGCCAACGGCGACAGCGGCGCCTCGCTGAGGATGAGCTGCACGTCGGGCACGGTCAGGGCGGGGTCGCTGCGTAGGCGTACACCCACCTCGGCGTGGTTTCCGGCACTGCCGGGAACCTCTCGCGATGAGGTGTAGGTGACGGTGGTGGTGGGGTGGTCGTGGTAGTTCGCGCCGACCTCGGGCGCGTCCACCAGCACGTCGACACCGACCTCGTGCAGATGCTCCTTGGGGCCGATCCCCGAGAGCATCAGGAGCTGTGCCGAGCCGATCGTGCCCGCCGTCAACACCACCTCACCGGAGCACTGCGCCGACTTCGTCTCGCCCGCGACGGTGTAGTCGACGCCGACGCACCGGTTACCGTCGAAGACAAGCCGGTGGACCAGTGCGTCCGTCACCACGTGGAGGTTCGGCCGGTGCAGGATCGGCCGGAGGTAGGCGTCGGCGGCGGTCTGGCGTACGCCGTCGACGATGTTGAGGTCGAACAGGCCGACTCCGTCTTCCAGTCCGTTGGAGAAGTCGACGGCACGCGGGTGTCCCGCCTCCACGGCAGCCTCTCCTGCCGCCGCCATCAGCGGGTGCACGGAAGCCGCAGGAGCTACCTGCATCGGGCCCTCCTGGCCTCGGTTGGCCGCGTTCCTGCCCCGCGTCCGCTCGGTGCGCTGGAAGTACGGCAGCAGGTCGTCGTAGCCCCAGCCGTCCGCGCCCGCCTTCGACCAGGCGTCGTAGCTCGACCGGTGGGCGCGGAGGAAGATCATGCCGTTGATGGCGGAGGAGCCGCCGAGCCCGCGCCCCCGTGGCTGCAGGAGCGTCGCGCCGGTCTGCGCGTGCGGCACCGAAACGTCACCCCAGTTGGCGGGCGAGTTCATGAGGGCGGGCCACGCCGCCGGTACGGCGCTCAGGGGCGGCAATTCCCTGCTCCCGGCCTCCAGGAGCAGTACCCGCACGGAGAGGCGTACGGACAGCCGTGCCGCGATCACCGATCCGGCCGAGCCGCCGCCCACCACGATGTAGTCATAACCAGGCATGATGAATCCTCTTTCAGCTGCAATGGTGTCGGGCTGTCTGTGGTGCCGGGCGGGTCGGCGCGCTCGGCTAGCGGATGCCGGCGGTGATGCTCTGGGTGGAAACCGGGCGGGCGGGCAGCCGGACCGCCGGGTTCGACACCGGACCCTGTGGGCCCGCGGACTTGTCCCCGACATCCCCTCCTGAGCCGTCAGCGCTCCGGGCGGGCCGGCGGAACAGGATCCAGAAGCCGGCCGCGGCGACCACACCGACGGCGGCGCAGAGGGACCAGAGGGCGTATCCGCCCCAGTGGTCCAGCACCAGTCCGCCCAGAAGTGGCGCCAGGACCGACGCCACGGAGCCGCTCAGGCTGTAGACGCCCTGATAGCGGCCTCGGGCCTGCGTGTGCGCCAGCTCGCCCACGGCGGCCGACGACGCGGGGGCGTACAGGATCTCGCCCAGGGTCCAGATCACCACGCACAGCGCGGAGAAGATCAACGAGGTGCCGGCGAGGCCGGTCAGGCCGAATCCCGCACCGAGCAGGACCGCGCTGAGCGTCAGCACCGGAGCCAGGCCGAGTTTGCGTCCCTTCACCAGGGCGGTGACGGGGATCTGCAGCAGGATGATGACCACGCCGTTCAAGGCGATGATCAACCCGTAGGCCTGGGTGCTGATCCCGCGTCCGGCCATGTCGACCGGCAGGATGCTCCACCCCTGGTACATCATCAGCCACACGCCGAGGGCGAGCAGGCAGAACGTCATGAACCGGGAGTCTCGGAAAACCTGCCGAGAACTGATTGGCGCCTCGGTGCCCGAGGAGGCGGTGTCGGCACGCTCGGGCCGGGTCTCCGGCAGCCGGACCCACATGACCACGGCGCAGATCAAGGTCGTGGCGGCATCGCCGAGGAAGATCCAGAGATAACCCTCGTGTACGAGATAACCGGCCACCACGGCGGAGAACCCGAAGCCGATGTTGACGGCCCAGTAGTTGACCGAGAAGGCACGGACGCGGTCCTTCTGCGGGACCATATCCACGATCATCGCCTGTACCGCGGGCCGTGACGCGCTCACACCGAGCCCCATGAAGAACGCCAGCACGGCGATAGTCGCCCCGTTCGGGGTGAAGCCCATGATCGCGGTCGACACGGCGGCGAGGAGTTGGGCGCCGGCCATCGTCGGACGCCGGCCGATTCGGTCGGTCAGCTCACCGCCGATCAGGGATCCGGCGACGGATCCGATGCCGAAGGTCGCCAGCACGAGCCCGGCGGTCGTGGCCGAATACCCGAGTTCGGTGGTCAGGTAGATCCCGAGAAACGGATAGACGAAGGTGGCCATACGGTTCACCAGGGTCGCGCTCCACAGCACCCAGAATCCGCTGGGAAAGCCGGTCATGCTGCGGTAGAGCGAGCGAGACATCCTCATGGGTGAGTTTTCTCCAGGGCTCAGGAGTCAGAGGTCAGGGCGGGCGCTATCGATGATCACAGCCGGCAAAGGGCGCGGCATCGGGAGAAATTCCGGCCTTTGACCGGCCCCGGGACCTGACTCGCGGGCGGCGGCCGCCACAGCTCGGACGAAGTTCCTAGAACGTGGCCTGCCAGCGGTTCGCGAAATTGTTTCCGCGAGCCGGATGGGAGATTCGGGGCGCCTGCCGAAACCGACACTCTGTGGTTTGTGCAATTGTTGGTCTTGTGGGACTCGCCGCTACCGTCACCCCTGCCTTCGTGGGGCGGGAAGCCGAACTGGCCGAGCTGCGCCAGGCCGCCGAGGCGGCCGACCGCGGCGCCCCCCAAGCGCTGCTGGTGAGGGGCGAGGCGGGCGTCGGCAAGACCCGCCTCGTCGACGAGCTGCTTCGTACGCTCGACAGGCAGGCCGTCGTGGCGGTCGGTCGTTGCATCGAGGTCGGCGGCGACGCGTTCCCGTTCGCGCCGTTCACCGCGGCGCTGCACGTCCTGTGGCAGCGGCTACCCGATGAGGTCCAGGCGGCGAGCGCGGGTCAGGAGGCGTTGCTCGCCCGGATCCTGCCGGATCTGGACGCCGGGACGTCCGTGGAACATCGAAGCGAAAACGTCGCACGGCTCCTCGAACTCACCACGCGGGTCCTGGAACGCCTGGCGTCGAGCCGCCTGGTGGTGCTGGTGATCGAGGATCTGCACTGGGCCGACGCTTCCACGCGCAACCTGCTGGGATACCTGTGCCGCAGCAGGCGCACCGGACGTCTCCTCCTTGTCGGCACCTACCGGTCCGACGAGGTCCACCGCCGACACCCCCTGCGCCCGCTCCTGGCGGAGTTGGACCGGCTCAGGTCGGTACGCCGCGTCGAGCTGTCCCGGTTCAGCCGAGTCGAGGTGACCAAGCAACTCGGCGGTCTCTTCGGGGCGCTGCCTGACCCGGTCGTCCTCAACGACATCTTCGCCCGCTCCGACGGCAACGCGTTCTTCGTCGAAGAGCTCGCCCGCGCCTACGTGGAGCACGCGGGGGAAGAGCTGCACAACCTCCGGGAGGTGCTGCTGGCGCGGCTCGAGGCGCTGCCGGACACCAGCCAGCGGATCGCCAGGATTGCCGCGGAGAGTGGCGCGGCGATCGGATATCCGCTGTTGAAGGCCGTGACGGGTCTACCCGAGGACGAGTTGATCGAGGGATTGCGCGCGGCCGTGCTCGCCCAGATCCTCGTCCCCGAACCGAACGGATCGGACTACCGATTTCGCCACTCGCTGGTTCGCGAGGCCGTCAGCGACAGCCTGCTGCCCGGCGAGCGAGCCCTGATCAACCGACGGTACGGCGAGGCGCTGGAAGCCGAGCCCTCGCTCGTGCGGCCCGATGAGTTGACCGGCCGCCTCGCCCAGCACTGGTATGCCGCCCACGATGACGCCAAAGCGCTGTACATGTGCGTCCGCGGCGCCGACGAGGCGTGGACCCGATACGCGTACGCCGAGCGGCTGAGCCTGCTGGAACGCGCGCTCGAGCTGTGGGACCGGGTTCCGGACGGGGTACGCGCCACCCTGCCCGCCCTGGGCCTGCCGGAGCGGTACCCGCGCCGCGGGCACGGCGCGGGCGAGGTGGGGCCGGGCCTTCTTGACCTGCTCGCCGCCGCCACGACGGCCGGGTGGCACAGCGGGGATCTCGACCGGTCGCTACACCTGGCGCGTACCGCGCTGGAACTCCTCGCGAGAGAACACGAGCCAGATCCGGTCCGTGCGGCGTGGTTCTGGATGCGCTGTTCCCAGCTGGTCCAGGCGTTGAACCGTGGGGATGGGTGGCGGGAGCTGCAGACTGCGCAGGAGTTGGTCGCCGAACTGCCCCCGTCGATGCTGCATGCCGACATCCTGGGGCACATGGCGACCTGGGGGGCGCGGCACCGACCCGGACCGCAGAGCCGTGCCGCGGCCGACCTCGCCGTGACGTACGCCGCCGGCTGCGGTGCCGAGGACCTGGAGCTACGAGCTCGCATCACGCTCTGCTGGCTCGACGCCGCGACCGATCTCGACGGCACCAGCCTGGCCGACCTGTACGAGGTACGAGATCGTGCCGAGAAGCTGGGAGTGGTCGACCTCATCGGGCGGGTGAACCAGAACCTTCCCTCGATCCTGGAGGGGATGGGCCGCTCCGAGGAGGCGATCCGGACGGCCGATCACGGCATAAAGATGTGTCGCTCGCTCAGCCTGGCCGATACCGAGGCGTGGGTGCACTGCAACCGCTCGGTCTCCCTGTTCTCGCTGGGCCGTTGGCCGGAGTCGGAGGCGGCGCTCGACGAAGCCGCGGCGGTCGCCCAGTCGGACAAGCCACGAGCCGCGATCGTGGGGCGCCGCGCCTACGGCCAGTTGGTGCGGGGACATGTCAGCGAGGCCGCCGACCAGTTGATGCTCGCCCGCGAACTCTTCGGTACCGAGGATCTCCAGCCGCAGTTCCTCATCCCGTTGGTCCAGTACATCGTGGAGACTGCCACCCGTCAGGGCGACATCGTCGGCGCTCGAGCCGAGTTCCTACGTATCGCCGCGGCGCTGGCCAGCGGGCCGGTGAGCGATGTGCTGCCGGCGCTCTGCGCCGCCGCCGCGATCGAGGCGGATGCGTTTTCGGCCGGTACAGGCTCTGCCGAGGTGCTCGCCGTCGTACGCGACGCCGCCGAACACCTGCAGATCGTGTTTCCCATCTCGCACGCGTTCGCGCGTGTCCTGCAGGCCCAGTTGTCGCGGGCGGAGGGGGACGACGACCCGGGGCGTTGGGCCGCGGCCGTCGCCGCGTTCGAGCCGCTGGAGCGTCCCTACGAGCTGGCGGGCGCACTCCTCGGCGAGGGGCGTGCCCTGCTCGCCGCACAGCGGCGCGACGCCGCGGCCGATCGGCTCACGGCTGCGCACCGGATCGCCACCGGGCTCGGCGCTCAACTGCTCCTTGCCGACATCGAGGTACTCGCCGCCCGGGCCGGGATCGCGGCGGCGTTCGTGGCGGACGGCCGGCCAGTGGACGAGCAGGACGCTCAGCACGACGCCGGCGTCTCCCTGGGGCTCACCCCACGTGAGACCGAGGTGTTGCGGCTGGTCGCGCGGGGGTACAGCAACCGTCGGATCGCCGAAGAACTCTTCATCACGCAGAAGACCACGAGCACTCACGTCTCCAGCATTCTCGCCAAACTCGGCGCGTCCAGCCGGACCGAGGCTGCGGCGGTCGCGCACCGAGCAGGTCTGGCCGGGGCGGAGTGAGGCGGGGCCGCCTCGTCGTCGGCACCTGCTGTGCCGCGTTGGACGAGGCCAACGTCATCTACCCGGCGGAGCGGGCGGCGACCCGCTCGTAGCGCTGGCGGGCCGCCTGCGCGCTGCCCAGCCCCAGCCCGTACGCGATCGCCTGCCAGGTCAGCCCCCGGTCGCGGGCCAGCGTCAACAGGCCGGCCTCCAGGGCGTCCAGCTCGGCGCGGACGTGTGGCAGCAGGGTCAGCGCGGCGGTGAGGTCGGCCGCGTCGATCGGCTCCTCCGCGGCCTCGCGCTCGGCCCCGCCGGCGGCCAGAGCGGCGACCAGGGCGACGGCCTCCCACTGGTCCAGCACGTACGGGTGGGCCCAGCGGCCCCGCCGGGTGTCGGTGCCGGCGTGCCGCTCGCTGATCCGCTGCAACGCCTCGTACGTCCGGTGGGCTCGGGCCCGGCCCGGGTCCGGCGCGGTGAACAGGTCGTCCGTCGTCATACCCCGATCCCAACCCATCAACGAACGATTGTCAACAACATGTTGAAGCGGGGCGGCGCGGTCTTGACGTACCACCCCGCCCCGCCATGGTCAGAGCGACAACTCGAAGCGGTGCTCGTCGGTGAGGGAGTTGCACAACGCGTCGCAGGAGTTGCCGGTCACCACGCCGAACGCCACACCGGGGGCGAACGGGCGCTCCGTCGCGGTCACGGCGATCCGGACCTTCTGCGTGGTCGGGTCGCAGACCACCTTCCGCATGGTCGTGCCAGTCCGCATCGTGTCCCCGATAGCCTGGGCGACCTTGACGGTCAGGTCGACCGAGGTGCGCTGCGAGCAGGTCAGGGTGACCGGGACGAAGACCGCCGCGCCGCTGGCGTCGATCTTGCTGGTGGCGCTGAGCACGACCGCGGTCAGCGGGGCGCCGTCGACCGCGGCACCCGCCCTCAGCGGGGCGTTGGCACTGGCCGACGGGGCGAGAGCAAGCGTGGCGCCTGCCGCGGCCAGGACGATGGCGATGAGAGGCCGACGGATTCTGCGTACGTTCATGGTGGTTCCTCTCCGGATGCGCCGTCGCGCCCTGCGACGACACTCGTTACACCCGCCGGTCGCGCGGCGGGTTTCCGCAGGTGGATGACGAACGGATGAACACCGGAGGGCTTCCGGGTGCCCGGCCGGATCCGGCGGCGGGATGGTCAGGCGCAAGGCTGGGTACCTTTGGGGGCCATGGATCTCGTGTCGGACGACCGCTCCGCCGACGCTGACCTGGCGGCGCTGGCGGACCTGCTCGCCGGCCCACTGCTGCCGGCGGCGCGCGGACTGCTGGGCTGCCGTCTGCACGCCGGCGGGGTCACCGTCCGGATCACCGAGGTCGAGGCGTACGCGGGAAGTGGCGGCGATCCCGCCTCGCACGCCCATCGGGGCCGCACCCCGCGCAACGCCGTGATGTTCGGCCCCGCCGGGCACGCGTACGTCTACTTCACCTACGGGATGCACTGGTGCATGAACGTGGTCACCGGCGTCGAGGGGGAGGCTTCCGCCGTGCTGCTGCGCGCCGGGGAGGTTGTCGACGGGCTGGCCACGGCACGGGAGCGTCGGCCGGCCATCCGACGGGACGTGGATCTGGCCCGCGGGCCCGCCCGGCTCTGCTCCGCGCTCGGCATCGACCGCGAGGCGTACGGGGCGTATCTGCTCGGCGACGGGCCGGTCCGCCTACGGCCCCCTGTGCGGCCGGTGCCGCCGGAGACGGTGGTGGCGGGTCCCCGGGTCGGGGTGACCGGCGCGCACGACCTGCCCTGGCGGTTCTGGCTGGACGGCGATCCCACGGTCAGCGCCTACCGCCGGCACGTGCCCCGCATCCGGGGCTGAGCGCGCACTGCGGCGTGTGGGCGGCGGAGGCTGTCGGTGGGTGTGGCCATAATCACCGGACCTGCTCACCGACGGTTCGGAGGACGTCATGGCAACACTGCTCGCGATCGGCACAGCCAAGGGGTTGTTTCTCGCCACCAGCACCGACGACCGGCGCAGTTGGGAGATCACCGGTCCGCACTTCCCGATGACCGGTGTCTACGCGGTCGCGGTCGACACCCGTCGTTCCACCCCGCGGCTGCTCGCCGGGGTGACCAGCTCACACTTCGGGCCCAGCGTCGCCACCAGCGACGACCTCGGCGCGTCCTGGGACGAGCCCGACCAGGCGCCGGTCGCGTTTCCGGCCGACGCCGGCGTCTCCCTCGGGCGGGTCTGGCAGTTGATGCCGGCCGGTCCCGACGAGCCGGACGTGGTCTGGGCCGGCACCGAGCCCTCGGCGCTGTTCAAGTCCACCGACGGTGGCCGCAGCTTCGAGCTGGTCCGATCCCTGTGGGACCACCCGCACCGGCCCCAGTGGGAGGCCGGCTTCGGTGGTCAGGCCGTGCACACCGTGCTGCCGCACCCGCGTGACCCGGCCCGGCTGCTGGTCGCCATGTCCACCGGCGGCGTCTACCGCTCGGAGGACGCCGGGGCCAGCTGGGCACCGGGCAACACCGGCATCCGCGCCTACTTCATGCCCGACGAGTGGCCGGAGTTCGGCCAGTGCGTGCACAAGGTCGCCCGGGACGCCGGCAACCCCGAGCGGCTGTACGCGCAGAACCACCACGGCGTCTACCGCTCCGACGACGACGGCCGCACGTGGTCCTCGATCGCCGACGGGCTGCCCAGCGACTTCGGCTTCCCGATGGTGGCCCACCCCGGGCGCGGCGGCATGGTGTGGACCTTCCCGTTGGTGGCCGACAGCGAGCGGTTCCCCACCGACCACCGCTGCCGGGTGTTCCGGTCCGCCGACGCCGGCGGCAAGTGGGAGCCGCTGTCGGTCGGGCTGCCCGAGGGCCCGTTCTATCCGGCGGTGCTGCGCGACGCGATGTGCGCCGACGATGCGACCCCCGGTGGGGTCTACTTCGGCACCCGCTCCGGCTCGGTCTTCGCCAGCCGCGACGAGGGCGACTCCTGGTCGTCGGTCGCGGCGCACCTGCCCGACGTGCTCTGCGTTCGCGCCGCGAAGGTCTGAGCGTGGTCACCGTGCTGCTGCCCGGCCCGCTGCGCGGCGAGGCCGGGGGCGCGAGTCGGCTGAACGTCACCGCCGCCGGGACGCTCCGGGCGGTCCTGGACGAGATGGCCGTCGCGCATCCCCGGCTGGCCCGGCGCATCCGCGACGAGCGCGGCGAGCTGCGCCGCTACGTCAACGTCTTCGTCGACGGGGAAGACTGCCGGCACTCCGGCGGTCTGGCCACCCCGGTCGAGGACGGCGCGGAGGTGCAGGTGCTGCCCTCGGTGGCGGGCGGCTGAGCGGGCCGACACCGAGGGGAGTTCCCGACCCGCTTGTCCGGTTGTGGAGGTGACCGGCGCCACTGCGGGGCGTCCCGACGACGGAATAGTTGCGTCGTCAAATAAGTTGAGAGCTGCGTCCGGGTACCACGACGGCCCCCGGTTGACACGCGAGGAGCTGGTCATGCAGTTCGGAGTCTTCACCGTCGGTGACGTCACGGTCGACCCGACCACCGGTCGGGAGCCGACCGAGCATGAGCGCATCAAGGCGATGGTCGCGATCGCGCTGAAGGCCGAAGAGGTCGGCCTGGACGTCTTCGCCACCGGCGAGCACCACAACCCGCCGTTCGTGCCGTCGTCACCGACGACCATGATGGGCCACATCGCGGCGCGTACCGAGCGTCTGCTGCTGTCCACCGCGACCACCCTGATCACCACCAACGACCCGGTGAAGATCGCCGAGGACTACGCGATGCTCCAGCACCTGTCCGACGGTCGGGTGGACCTCATGATGGGCCGCGGCAACACCGGCCCGGTCTACCCGTGGTTCGGCAAGGACATCCGGGCCGGCATCCCCCTCGCCATCGAGAACTACGACCTGCTGCACCGGCTGTGGCGCGAGGACGTGGTCGACTGGAAGGGCAAGTACCGCACCCCGTTGCAGTCGTTCACCTCGACGCCGCGTCCGCTCGACGGGGTGCCCCCGTTCGTCTGGCACGGCTCGATCCGCAGCCCGGAGATCGCCGAGCAGGCCGCGTACTACGGCGACGGCTTCTTCGCCAACCACATCTTCTGGCCCAAGGAGCACACCCAGCGGATGGTCCAGCTCTACCGCCAGCGGTACGCGCACTACGGCCACGGCGCCGCCGACCAGGCCATCGTCGGTCTGGGCGGGCAGGTGTTCATGCGACGCAACTCGCAGGACGCCGTCCGGGAGTTCCGTCCGTACTTCGACAACGCCCCGGTCTACGGGCACGGGCCGTCGCTGGAGGAGTTCACCCGGGAGACGCCGCTGACCGTGGGCAGCCCGCAGCAGGTCATCGACCGCACCCTGGGCTTCCGGGAGTACGTCGGTGACTACCAGCGGCAGCTGTTCCTGATGGACCACGCGGGCCTGCCCCTGAAGACGGTGCTGGAGCAGCTCGACCTGCTCGGCGAGGAGGTCGTGCCGGTGCTGCGCAAGGAGTTCGCCGCGCTGCGTCCGGCGCACGTGCCGGAGGCGCCCACCCACGCCTCGCTGGTCGCCGCCGCCGGCGGCGCCAAGGACAGCACCGTGCACGCCGTCGACGACGTGACGGGCAAGGCACCGGAGGGGGCGACCCGATGACCCACCGCACCCTGGCCGTGGTCTCGGCGGGGCTGAGCCAGCCCTCGTCGACCCGGCTGCTCGCCGACCAACTCGCCGCGGCCACCCGCGACGAGTTGGTCCGGCGCGGCTCCGAGGTGGAGCTGCACGTCGTCGACCTGCGGGAGTACGCCCACGACGTGGTGAACAACATGCTCACCGGGTTCGCGCCGGCGGCGCTGCGCGAGGTCGTCGACACGGTGACCGGCGCGGACGGCCTCATCGCCGTCACCCCGATCTTCAGTGGCTCCTACAACGGGCTCTTCAAGTCCTTCTTCGACGTGCTGGACAAGGAGTCGCTCGTCGACCGGCCGGTGCTGATCGGGGCCACCGGCGGCACCGCCCGGCACTCCCTCGCTCTGGAGCACGCGGTCCGCCCGATGTTCGCGTACCTGCGGTCGGTGGTGGTCCCGACCGCGGTGTTCGCCGCGCCGGAGGACTGGTCGGACGGCACCGCCGACGGCGCGCTTCGCGGCCGGATCCGGCGCGCCGCCGGGGAGCTGGCCGACCAGATCGAGCGGCGGCCGCCGACCAGCGGTCCCGCCGACCCGTTCGCCCTCACCACCGATTTCCTGCAGATGCTCGGCCGAGGGGACGGCGCGCCGGTCAGCTGACCGGGTACGGGTGGGCGACCAGCACCGGGCAGTGCGCGTGCTGGATCGCCGCCTGGCTGACCGAGCCGAGCAGCATCCCGGTGAATCCGGCCCGGCCCCGGGTGCCCACGACCAGCAGCGACGCCGTGCCGCTGGCCTCGATGAGCCCCTGGGCCACGCCGGCCGCCCGGACCGGATGCTCCCGCACCACCAGGTCGGGATGCTCGGCGCGGACCGCAGTGGACGCGTCGGCGAGCAGCCGCACGGCGTCGGCCTGGTACGCGGCCTGCGACTCCTCGATCTCCTCCGGCACCGTCCGGCCCCCGTCCGGCGGGCCGACGTGCACCAGCACCAACGGCACGTCCCGCAGCGCCGCCTCGCCGGCGGCGTAGCTCGCGGCGAGTCGGGACGACTCGGACCCGTCGACGCCGACCAGCACCGGGGCGTCCACCGGGATCGGCTGTTCGTCCGGGCGGACCACCAGCACCGGGCAGTGCGCGTGCGCGGCCACCTGCGCGCCGACCGAGCCGAGCAGCAGCCCGGCGAACCCGCCCAGCCCTCGACTGCCCACCACGACGAGGTCGGCCCGACGGGACTCCTCGACCATGGTGATGCCGGGACCGCCGGCGACCTGGCGGACCTCGACGACCAGGCCGGGCCACCTGTCGGCCAGCTCAGCCGCCGTACGCTCCAACATCTTCTGCGCCTCCTCGGAGGGAGCCGGCACCCCGAGGTCGTACGGGTTGAGCGGCACGCCGTAGCCGAGCGGGTGCAGGAAGCCGTGCACCAGGTGCAACGGCCTGGACCGGAGCAGCGCAGCGCGGGCCGCGTGCTCGGCGGCGACGAGGCTGGACGGCGATCCGTCCACGCCCACCACGACGGGTCGGTTCATCGGCGCTCCCTGGGTTGGTCAGGTCATTGTCGACCGTGTACCCGAAGCCGCGTCGCCGAACGCGCCGGCCGGGAGCCGGCCGGCACGGACGGGGGTACGGCGCTCAGGCGTCCCGGCGGTGCCGGACGATCGCCAGCGGGCTGTGCGAGTGATGCAGCACCGCGTGGCTCACCGAGCCGAGCAGCGCACCGGCGAGGGCGCCCCGACCGTGTGCCCCGACCACGGTGAGCTGCGCGCCGGCGGACTGCTGCACCAGCACCCGCGCTGCTGCGCCGTACGCCACACACTGGCGTACCGGCACCTCGGGATACCGCTGCGACCAGCCGGCCAGGGATTCGGCGAGCACCCGCTTCTCGTCGGCGGCCAGCGCGTCGACGTCGTACACCAGCGGCAGGATGTCGCCGGGGCCGGTCGGCGTGGGGGTGAGCCAGGCGTGCACGGCCACCAGGTCGGTGCCGCGCAGCGCGGCCTCCTCGAAGGCGAATGCCAGGGCCTCGGTGGACAGGGCCGAGCCGTCGACGCCGACCAGCACGGGGCCGTCGGCGCGCGCCTCACCCTTGACCACCAGGACCGGGCACTCGGCGCGGGCGGACACCTGCACGGCCACCGAGCCGATCAGCAGCTCGGCGAAACCTCCCAGACCCCGGCTGCCGAGCACCAGTAGCGCCGCGTCGCGGGATTCGCCCAGGAGCACCGGCGTGGCTGCGCCGTCGATCACCGCGCCGATGACGGCGAGCTCCGGCGCGGTCTTGCCGGCCTCGGTCACCGCCTCGGCGACGATCAGTTCAGCCTGGTGGCGAAGCCCGGCGTCGACGGGAGCGCCCGGCGCCGAAACCAGCGGTACGTCGTACAGGGGCCAGATGAACGCGTGCACCACCCGCAGGGGGCGCCGCCGCACCGTCGCTTCCTGGGCGGCGACCCGCACCGCCTCCAGCGCCGAGGTCGAGCCGTCCACCGCCACCACAACGGGAGCACCGGATCTGATGGTCATCACGTCCTCCTTCATCCGTCTCCATCCTCGTGCGATGTCGTCCCGGCGGTCAGGGGCGTACGGCAAGGGGCCGGGGGCCGTTGGTCCCGTCACTCGTCACGCCCCGTCAGCGTCCGGGCGGGACGCTGCCAGCGACGGCCGGCGACGGGCCAGCCGCAGCGCCAGCCCGGGCACGACGCTGACCGCCGCGCAGGCCAGCAGCACGCTCGGCCCCAGCGGGTCGGTGCCGAGCAACTCCCGCAGCGGAGCGGACAGCACCCCACCGACCTGGAGCAGCGCCGACACCGCCACCGCGACGAGGAGGCCGGGGTTGCCGTGTCGGGCTCCGGGCAGCCGGGGCGCTCGGACCGCCAGCGCCACACCGAGCTGGGCGAGCCCGAGCACCACGAAGACCACCGACTGCCACGGCAGGCCCCGATGTGCGGCGAACACGCCGGCGCCGAGCACCACGGCGGCGATCAGCGCGCCGGTGACCAGGACGTCCCGACCCAGCCCGGCGCCGAGCACCGACTGCTGGGGTGAGCGCGGCGGGCGGCGCAGGGTGCCGGGTTCGGCCGGCTCGGCGCCGAGCGCCACGCCGGGCACCCCGTGGGTCAGCAGGTTGACCCAGAGGATCTGGGCGGGCAGCAGCGGTACGGCCAACCCGAACAGCGGGCCGGTCAGCATCACGATGATCTCCGCCACCCCACCGGCGAGGGCGTACCGCAGGAACCGGCGGATGTTGTCGTAGATCCGGCGGCCCTCGCCGATGGCGGTGGCCACGGTGGACAGCTCATCGTCGACCAGCACCAGGTCAGCGGCCTGCCGGGCGACCTCGGTGCCACTACCCATCGCCACCCCGATGTCGGCGCGCCGAAGCGCCGGGGCGTCGTTCACCCCGTCACCGGTCATCGCCACCACCTCGCCACGGGCCTGCAGGCCGGCGATGATGTCGAGCTTCTGTTCCGGCTGGGTCCGGGCGAAGACCCGCGTGTCCGGGTGCGCCGTCTGGTCGTCGTCGCCGGTGGCGAGGGGGTCGCCCACGCGCCAGAGACCGAGCTGACCACCGATCGCCGCAGCCGTGGCCGGGTGGTCTCCGGTGATCAGCAGCAGCCGTACGCCGGCGGTGTCGAAGCTGCCGGCGATCTCCGGGGCGCCGACGCGCAGCGGGTCACCGACGGCGACCAGCCCCACCGGACGCAGCCCGGTGGGTGCGGCGAGGTCGGGCATCCGGTCCACCAGGGCGGCGGCGACGGCGAGCACCCGTAACCCTTCGGCCGCCAGCCGCCGCGCGGTGGTGGTCAACTCGTCGATCTCCTCGGCGGTCGCGTCCACCAGCGGCGCGCCGAGGACGCTCTCCGGTGCGCCCTTGCAGACCACCAGGTAACGCTGGTCGCAGGAGCGGTGCACCGTGATCATCCGGCGTTGCGCCTGGTCGAAGGGGTGCTCAGCGACCCGGGGCCAGGCGGCGCGAGTCGGCTGCGGGTCGAGGCCGCACCGGGCCGCGAAGGCGACCAGCGCCGCTTCCAGGGGGTCACCGACCGCAGCCCAGTCGGATCGCTCGTCGTCCGGCGGCGACAGGGCGGCGTCGTTGCAGAGCAGCCCGGCGCGCGCCAGTCGGCGCAGCCCTTCCGGTACGGCCACCGCCGCGCCGTCGCGGTGCACCGTGCCGTACGGGGCGTACCCGGTGCCGGTGATTCCATATCGGGCACCGTCGGACGTGACCACCTGCTGCACCGTCATCCGCCCCTCGGTGAGGGTGCCGGTCTTGTCGGAGGCGATCACCGTCACCGAGCCGAGTGTCTCGACCGCGTGCAGTTGGCGCGGGATGGCGTGCGCGGCGGCCATCCGGCGGGCGCCGAGCGCGAGGGCCAGCGTCACCACGGCCGGCAGCGACTCGGGCACCGCCGCGACCACCAGGCTCACCGCGGTGATCGCCATGTCCACCACCGGCCGGCCACCGACCACGCCGATGGCGAACACCAGCCCGGACAGGGCCACCGCGACCAACCCGAGCACCCGGCCCAGGGCGGCGAGCCGGCGCTGCAGCGGTGTGGTGGTGGGACGGGTGCCGGCCACCAGCGCGCTGATCCGGCCCAGGGCGCTCACTGCTCCCGTGCGGAGCACGGTGCCGGCTGCCCTTCCGGTGGTGACGACGGTCCCGGCCAGCGCCTCCCCGCCGGGGGTACGCCCCACTGTCACCGACTCACCGGTCAGCGCGGACTCGTCCAGGTGCAGCCGGTTCGCCTCGATCAGCAGCAGGTCGGCCGGGACGATGTCGCCGGCCTCGACGCGGACCAGATCGCCGGGGACGAGGTCGGCGGCGGGCACCGCCAGTTCCCGGCCGTCGCGCACCACCCGGGCGGCGGGCGCGGCGAGCCGGTCCAGAGCGGCGATCGCGCGGTCGGCGCGGACCTCCTGCACCACCCCGATGACGGTGTTCACCAGCACGACCAGGACGATCACCGCGGTGTCCGGGTAGTCGCCGAGCACCGTGGTGACGGCCGCCGCGGCAAGCAGAAGTGCCACCAGCGGGTCGGTGAGCTGGCGCAGGATCCGTACGGCCAGGTGTTGGCGGGGTGGCGGGGTGACCGTGTTGGGGCCGGTGGCGCGCAGCCGGGCGGCGGCCTCGGCCGCGTCGAGCCCGACCGGTACGGCCAGGTCGACGGGGTCCTCCAGGATGCCGCCTCGTCCTCCGGTCGTCGTCACCCGTGACCTCCCCGTCTTGCGCGTGCGTCTGCCCGCACGCCGTCTCGTCCCACCATGGGGCTGTGCGACCGCGCCGGGCAGAGGCGTTGCGCCCGTGCGGCCCGGGACCAACGACCCTCGCGCCGCGTACCCGGGAGCGGTCGGATGGGGTCAGGGCCGGCGACGGCCGCGACGGAAGGACGGCTGTTCCGCGCCGGTCAGCCGACGCCCTCGGGCAGCAGCTCACCCTGCGGCTCATGGCCGTGGTCGTCGACCGTCTCCAGGCATCGCGGGGCCGGCTGCTGGAGCTGTACGGCTACCCGACTCGGTAGAGCCGGCGCGGCTGTCGCCTCAGTAGCCGGTGCGGCTGCCGCCTCAGTGGCCGGTGCGGCTGTCGCCTCAGTGGACGGCCAGCCCGCGTTCGGCGAACTGACCGCGGACCCGGGCCAGCAACTCGGGGTCGGGCGGCTCGGTGTCGGCCAGTGGGAACGTGAGGCCCAGTTCGGCGTACTTGTGTGCGCCGAGCCGGTGGAGGGGCAGCACGTCGACCCGCTGCACGGAGGCCAGACCGGCGGCGAAGTCGGCGACGCCCGCCACGTTGTCCACCGCGTCGGTCAGGCCGGGCACCAGCACGAACCGGATCCAGATCGGCGTGCCCCGCTGCGCCAGGCGGCGGCCGAAGCGCAGGGTCGGGCTCACCGACCCGGTCCGGGTGACCCGCCGGTACGTCGCGGGATCCCACGACTTGACGTCCAGCAGCACCAGGTCGGTGGCGTCGAGCAGGGCGTCGTCGGCGCGTACCCCGAGGAAGCCGGACGTGTCCAGAGCGGTGTGCAGACCGAGGTCGTGGCAGCGGCGCAGCACCTCGCGGGTGAACCGGGGTTGTAGCAGCGGCTCGCCGCCGCTGAGCGTCACCCCGCCGCCGGCGATGCCGATGAACCGCCGGTACCGTTCGATCTCCGCCATCAGTTCGTCGACCGTGCGGGTTCGACCACTGCGCCGATACCAGGTGTCCGGGCTGTGGCAGTAACGGCAGCGCAGTGGGCAGCCGGCGAGGAACGCCACGAAGCGGACCCCCGGCCCGTCCACCCCCACGGAGATGTCCCACGAGTGCACGCTCCCGACGGTCGCCACGTCGGTCCGCCCGGGCCGACGCCCGGGCGGCGACACCGGCCGCGTCGTCACAGCGACCCGTGGAAGGTACGCGACACCACGTCGCGTTGCTGCTCGGGCGTGAGCCGGACGAAGTTCACCGCGTACCCGGAGACCCGCACGGTCAGCTGCGGGTAGCGCTCCGGGTGCGCCATCGCGTCGACGAGGGTGGCCCGGTCCAGGACGTTGACGTTGAGGTGGAACCCACCGGCGTCGGTGTACCCGTCGAGCACCCCGGCCAGGTTGTCGATGCGCTCCTGGCGGGTGCGCCCCAACCCGTCGGGGGTGACCGTTCCGGTCAGCGAGATCCCGTCGCGGGCGGCGTCGTACGGCAGCTTCGCCACCGACAGCGCCGCCGCGACCAGGCCGTGGTTGTCGCGTCCGTTCATCGGATTCGCCCCGGGGGCGAAGGGCTCGCCCGCGCGTCGGCCGTCCGGGGTGTTGCCGGTGTGCTTGCCGTACACCACGTTCGAGGTGATGGTGAGCACCGACATGGTCAGCTCGGCGTCGCGGTAGGTGCGCTGCCGGCGCAACTTCGCCGCGAACGCTTCGGTCAGCCACACGGCGATGGAGTCGGCCCGGTCGTCGTTGTTGCCGTAGGTGGGGGGCGCACCCTCCACGACGTAGTCGACCGCGAGGCCGCTGGCGTCCCGCAGCACCGTCACCCGTCCGTAGCGGATCGCGGCGAGGCTGTCCACCGCCACCGACAGGCCGGCGATGCCGGTGGCCATGAACCGGCGCACCGGGTGGTCGTGCAACGCCATCTCCAGCCGTTCGTACGCGTACCGGTCGTGCTGGTGGTGGATCACGTTCAGGGCGTCGACGTACGTCTCGGCGAGCCAGTCCAGCGTCCGGTCGTACGCGGCCAGCACGGTGTCGTAGTCGAGGACCTCGCCGCCCACCGGTGGCGCGGCCGGGGCGACCTGTTCGCCGCTCAACTCGTCCCGACCGCCGTTGATCGCGTAGAGCAACGCCTTGGCCAGGTTCGCCCGCGCCCCGAAGAACTGCATGTCCCGGCCGACCCGCAGGGCGGACACGCAGCAGGCGATGGCGGTGTCGTCGTCGTACGCCGGGCGGATCAGCTCGTCGTTCTCGTACTGGATGGCGCTGGTGTCCAACGACACCTGAGCGCAGAACCGCTTGAAGCCGGCGGGCAGCCGCGGCGACCAGAGCACGGTCAGGTTGGGCTCCGGGGCAGGACCCAGGTTGTAGAGGGTCTGCAGGTAGCGGAAGCTGGTGCGGGTGACCAGCGGCCGGCCGTCCGCGCCCATCCCGCCGAGCGCCTCGGTGACCCAGGTGGGGTCGCCGGAGAAGAGCTGGTCGTACTCCGGGGTGCGCAGGAACCGGATGATTCGCAGCTTGATCACGAAGTCGTCGATCAGCTCCTGGGCGGCCATCTCGGTCAGCCGCCCCTCGGCGAGGTCTCGCCGCAGGTAGACGTCGAGGAATGTGGCGGTGCGCCCGAGCGACATCGCCGCGCCGTTCTGTTCCTTGGTGGCGGCGAGGTACGCGAAGTACAACCACTGGATGGCCTCCCGGCCGGTGGTGGCCGGTCCGGAGATGTCGTAGCCGTAGCTCACCGCCATCCGCTTCAGCTCGTCCAGTGCCCGGAGTTGCTCAGCCACCTCGTCCCGGTCGCGGATCACGTCGTCGGTCGACGGCCGGTCGTCGAGGGCCTTCCGGACCGTTCGGCGCTCGGCGATCAGCCGGTCCACGCCGTACAACGCGACCCGACGGTAGTCGCCGATGATCCTTCCGCGCCCGTAGGCGTCGGGCAGCCCGGTGATGATGTGCGAGCCCCGCGCGGCCAGCACGTCGGCCGGGTACGCGTCGAAGACCGCGTCGTTGTGCGTCTTGCGGTAGTCGGTGAAGATCTGGTGCACACCCGGGTCGGGTTGGTACCCGTACGCCAGCAGTGCGGTCTCCACCATCCGCAGGCCGCCGTTCGGCATGATGGCGCGACGCAGTGGCGCGTCGGTCTGCAGGCCGACGATGAGCTCCCGGTCGCGGTCGATCCAGCCGGGGGAGTGCGCGGTGATCGTCGACGGGGTGGCGGTGTCGATGTCGAGGACACCGCGTCGGCGCTCCTCGACGAAGAGCTTCGCCAACGCGCCCCAGACCTCCAGCGTGCGGCAGGTCGGCCCGGTGAGGAAGCTGCCGTCGCCGGTGTACGGCTCGTGGTTGACCCGGATGAAGTCGGCGACGTCGATGGTGTCCTGCCACGTGCCGTGGGTGAACCCCCGCCAGGGTGCGCGGGGGGCGGTGCCGAACGCGGCTGCTCCCGCCCGAGCGCTCGGGGGTGACGGTCGGAGGGCGGTCATGGCTGGAGAACCAGACGGGCGGTGACCCGGCCGGCGAGGACGTCCTCGATCGCCGTGTTGATCTCGTCGAGCTTGCGGATCTCGTAGGCGACCCGGGTTCGTCCGGCAGCGTGCAGCCGGAACACGTCGGCGAGGTCGGCGCGGGTGCCGACGATCGAGCCGACCACCGTGATCCCCTTGAGCACCGTCTCGAAGACCGGCAGGCTGATCGTGTTCTCCTTGGGCAGGGACACCAGCACGAGCCGTCCGCCGCGACGTAGGCACCGGTGCGCCTGCTCGATCACCGTGGGGTTCGCGGCGAGGACGACAGCCACGTCGGCTCCACCGAGGCGGGTGATCGCGTCGACCGGGTCGACCTGGGCGGCGTTCACGGTGTGCGTGGCGCCGAGCGCGGTGGCCAGCGCGAGCTTCTCGGCGGTGACGTCGACGGCGACGGTCTCGCCGCCGAAGAGTTGCGCGTACTGCTGCGCGAGGTGGCCGAGACCACCGATGCCGAAGATCGCCACCCGGTCGCCGGGGCGTACCCCGGCCACCTTCACGGCCTTGTACGTGGTGACCCCGGCGCAGGTCAATGGTGCCGCCTCGAACGGATCGACACCCTCGGGTACGCGTACCGCGTAGCGGGCGGAGGTGACGGCGTACTCCGCGTGCGCGCCGTCGATGCTGTAGCCGGTGTTGCGCTGCGATTCGCAGAGGGTCTCCCATCCGGTCACGCAGTAGGAGCAGGTGCCGCAGGCCCAGCCGAGCCAGGGCAGGGCCACCCGGTCGCCGACGGCGTGTTCGGTGACGCCGGGGCCGACCCGCTCCACGATGCCGACGCCCTCGTGGCCGGGCACGAACGGCGGGTTCGGCCGGACCGGCCAGTCACCGCGAGCGGCGTGGATGTCGGTGTGGCACAGACCGCTCGCCTCGATCCGGACCAGTATCTCGCCGGGGCCGGGTTCCGGCACGGGCAGGTCGAGCATCTCCAGTGGACGGTCGAACGCGGTGACGACTGTGGCGCGCATCGGGGACCTCCTGGGTCGTTTCTCCGCTTACAGGACCAGCCTGGGCCGCGGTGCCGGGGCGGGGCAGGGGCACGAGACCGCGACCGGCCGGGACCAAAGTCACGGATTCCGCTCCTCGCCTTCCTCGGCGGCCTCTCCCTGCTCGGCACCGCCCGTCGCGGGCCGCCGGGGTCGCGGAACTGGCCCCGGCGGCTCCGGCGGTCAGCGTTCGACGACCAGCCGGCGGGCCCGCAGCGCCCGCGCCCACCACGGGCGCGGAGTCGCGGAGCGCAGCGCCGGCGGACGTACGCCGCGCAGGCTGACCCAGCCGCCCGGCCCCATCGTCACCACGCCGATCGCCGGCGGCTTGCGCCGACCCACCACCGCCACGGCGGCGGTGAGCACGGCGACCGCGAACGCGCCGGTCGCCGCGGCGAGCAGCCGGTCCGGGTCGGTCACCGGCCGGTACCGGACCCGCCCGCCGGAGAGGACGTACGCTCCGATCGCCCGGCCGTCGCGGACCACCGGCACCAGCGCGGACGCCGGTGTGCCCGGCAGTTCCAGCACCGGCCCCACCGGTCCCACGGTGACCGGCGCGGACGCCGGCTCGGGCGTCCGCCGGGCGGGGGGTGGGCCCAGCGGTGCGGGGCCGGTGGGGTTGAGGATCGCGGTCATGGCGCTGCCTCCTAGCGGGAGTCGGACGTGCCGGTGGTGGCGTCGACAGCGGCCCGCCCGGCGGCCAACCGGGCGATCGGCACCCGGTACGGCGAGCAGGAGACGTAATCCAGGCCGGCGTCGGCGAAGAACGCGATCGAGTCGGGGTCGCCGCCGTGCTCACCGCAGACCCCGATGGTGAGGTCCGGCCGGGCCGCCCGACCCTCGGCGACGGCCATCCGGACCAGGCGGCCCACGCCGACGACGTCGATGCTCTCGAACGGCGAGACGCTGAAGATCCCCCGCTCCAGGTAGGCGCTGAAGAACGAGCCCTCCACGTCGTCGCGGGAGAACGCCCAGGCGGTCTGGGTCAGGTCGTTGGTGCCGAAGGAGAAGAAGTGCGCCGCGCCGGCGATCTCCCCGGCGGTCAGCGCCGCCCGGGGCACCTCGATCATCGTGCCGATGGGGATCTCTGGCGCGTCCGGCACCCCGGCGAGGACCGGTTCGATCTCGGCGCGCACCGCGCGGAGTTCCCGCACGTCCCCCACCAACGGCACCATGATCTCCGGGCGCGGGTCACCGCAGTCGCCTGTCCGCTGCGCCGCGGCCTCGGCGATCGCCCTGACCTGCATCGCGAACAGTCCCGGGATCACCAGCCCGAGCCGCACACCCCGCAGCCCGAGCATCGGGTTGGCCTCGTGCATCCGGCGTACGGCCGCCAACAGCCGACCGTCGCGGCCCGGATCCTCGCCGAGCGCCTCGGCGCGGGCCACCCGCGCGGTCAGCTCGTGCAGCGGCGGCAGGAACTCGTGCAGCGGCGGGTCAATGAGGCGGATCGTCACCGGTAGCCCGTCCATCGCGGCCAGGATCTCCACGAAGTCGGCCCGCTGCAACGGCAGCAACGCGTCCAGCGCCGCGGTCACCTCGTCTGGGCCCTCGGCCAGGATCAGCCGCTCCACCAGCTCCCGACGGGCCCCGAGGAACATGTGCTCGGTGCGGCACAGCCCAATGCCGGTGGCACCGAGGCGTCGCGCCCGCCGGGCGTCCGCCCCGGTGTCCGCGTTGGCCCGTACGCCCAGCCGGCGCACCGCGTCGGCGTGCCCGAGCAGCCGGTGCACCGCCGCGACCAGCGGGTCGGCCTCTGGTGCCAGCTCACCCGCGAGGTAGCGGGCGACCGGCGAGGGCTGCACCGGCAACTCGCCGGGGTAGACCTTTCCGGTGGTCCCGTCGATCGAGACCACCTCACCGGCCCGGACGACCTGGTCGCCGACGGTGAACTCGCCGCGCTCGGCGTCGATGCGCAGCGCGTCCGCCCCGCAGACGCAGGTACGCCCCATGCCCCGAGCCACCACGGCGGCGTGTGAGGTCTTGCCGCCGTGCGAGGTGAGCACTCCCGCCGCGGCAATCATGCCGGGCAGGTCGTCCGGGTTGGTCTCCCGGCGGACCAGGATCACCGGCCCGTCGGCCGCCTCGGCGGCTGCCGAGTCGAAGACGACGCGCCCCACCGCGGCGCCGGGGGAGGCACCGAGGCCGAGGGCGAGCGGTCGCGGCGCGCCGGCCAGGTCGAACGTGGGGAACATCAGCTGGGCCAGCTGGGCACCGGTGACCCGGTGCAACGCCTCGTCCAGCGTGATCAGTCCCTCGTCGACCAGCTGCGCGGCGATCACGAACGCGGCTGCGGCGGTCCGCTTGCCGACGCGGGTCTGCAGCATCCAGAGCCGCCCCCGCTCGATGGTGAACTCGATGTCGCACAGGTCCCGGTAGTGCCGCTCCAACGTCGCCATGATCTCGAGCAGTCGGCGGTAGCTCACCGGGTCGATGCGCGCCACCTCGGGCAGGCCGACCGTGTTGCGGATGCCGGCCACCACGTCTTCACCCTGGGCGTTGGCGAGATAGTCGCCGTAGACGCCGGGCGCGCCGGTGGCCGGGTCGCGGGTGAACGCCACACCGGTGCCGGAGTTCGGGCCGAGGTTGCCGAAGACCATCGCCATGACGTTGACCGCCGTGCCGAGGTCGTCCGGGATGTGCTCCTGGTGACGGTACAACCGTGCCCGCTGGGAGTTCCACGACTCGAAAACCGACCGGATGGCCAGGTAGAGCTGCTCGTGCGGGGCCTGCGGAAACTCGTGCCCCACCTGCGCGGCGAAGATCTTTTTGTACGTCTCCACCAGGTCGCGCAACTGCTCGGCGTTCGGTCCGGCCGGTCCGGCCGTCGCGCGCAGCGCCGCCAACTCCCGTTCGAAATCCTCCGCCGGCAGCCCGTGCACCGTACGACCGAACATCTGGATCAACCGCCGGTACGAGTCCCAGGCGAACCGGGCGTCACCGCTGTGCTCGACCAGACCACCGACCGTGGTGTCGTTGAGCCCGATGTCCAGGACCGTCTCCATCATCCCCGGCATCGAGTACCGGCCACCGGAGCGGACCGCTAGTAACAGCGGGTCGTGCGGGTCGCCGAGCCGGCGGTCCAGGCGCGCCTCCACGTCGCGCAGGTGCGTGTTGACCTCCGTGAAGAGCCCGTCCGGAGGCGTACCGGTGCGCAGGTAGGCGCGACAGGCGTCAGTGCTGATCGTGAACCCCGGCGGCACCGGCAACCCCAGCCGGGTCATCTCGCTCAGGTTCGCGCCCTTGCCGCCCAGCAGGTCGGCCCTGCCCCGGTCACCCTCGATGAAGTCGTAGACGTACTTGGGCATGGCTCCGGCCTCCACTTCCGTTTACCGCACGGACCTCTCCGTCTGTTCGTACCAATGTGTCGAGGGTTGTCGGCAGGGCCGGACGGTACGGTCCGAGGGCCAGAGGGCCCGCACTGTCACAGCCAGTGCGTACCCTCAGCCGATGACTTCCGACGTGCGGCTGCGCCCGGTCCAGGAGGACGACCTCGTCGAGTTCTTCCTGCACCAGCAGGACCCGGAGGCCAACCGGATGGCCGCCTTCGGCCCCAAAGATCCCTCCGACCGTCGGGAGTTCGCCCGGCACTGGGCACGGGTGCTGACCAACCCGGCGAACCTGGTCCGCACCGTCGAGGTCGACGGCGAGGTGGTCGGCTACGTGAGTGCCTGGCCGGCCGACGACCAGACCGAGGTCAGCTACTGGATCGACCCGCAGCGCTGGGGCCGGGGGCACGCCACGGCCGCCCTGGCCGCCCTGCTGCGCGAGCTGCCCCGACCGGTGCACGCCCGCGCCGCCAAGGACAACGCCGCCTCCCTCGCGGTGCTCCGCAAGTGCGGGTTCGTGGTGGTCGGTGAGGATTCGGGGTACGCCAACGGCCGTGGCGAAGACGTCGAGGAGTGGCTGCTGGAGCTGCCCGCCGATGGCGCTGACCTGGGCGGGCACTAGTCTCGCGGAGTGAACTGGTTGGATCTCGTCGGCTGGGCCGGCTCCGCGGTGCTGGTCTGGTCGCTGCTGCAGTCGCGCGTCCTGCGGCTGCGCGCGCTCAACCTCGTCGGCTGCGTCGTGTTGATCGGCTACAACGCCGCGATCGAGGTCTGGCCCATGGTCGGCCTCAACATCGTGCTCGCGGTGATCAACATCTGGTACCTACGCGGGATGCTCGCCACCCGCCACGACGAGAAGACCTACCAGGTGGTGGAGGTCGGCGTCGGCGACCAGTTCCTCGCCCACACGCTGCGGGTGCACGCCGCCGACATCACCCGCTTCAACCCGGGCTTCCACTGGGACCCGGACGCGGCGGGACGCTCCGCGTTCCTGGTGGTCACCGCCGACGAGGTGGTCGGGGTGGTGCTGTCGCACGCCGAGGCGCGCGGCGTCGCCCAGATCGACCTGGACTACGTGACCCCGAAGTTCCGCGACTTCACCCCGGGTGAGTTCGTCTACCGGCGCAGCCACCTGTTCACCGAACGGGGCTTCCACCGGGTGGTCAGTCCGCCCCGGATGGTCGCCCCCTACTACCACCGGCTCGGCTTCCGCCCGGACGGCGACTCGTACGTCCTCGACCTGCCAACGTCGCCGACGTCCGATTCGGTCTAGCGTCGCCGACGCCCGGTGCGGCGGCCCGGCGTCACCGATTCGGCGTAGGCTCGCCCGGGCAGGATTCGGCCGGCACGGCACGGGGCAAAGACACGCCTACGCCGGGCGGGCTCGCCCGCCGGCGGGCGCCGCGCGTACCCGCCGGTGCCACCACCGGAGAGGGAGCGAACCGGGCGTGCAGAGCTACGGGAGCCAACTGGCCCTGGTCGGAATCCTGATCGTGATCAACGCGCTCTTCGCCGGTAGCGAGATGGCGCTGGTGTCACTGCGGGACAGCCAGATCCAGCGGTTGGAGCGCACCAGCCGCGCAGGGCGGGTGCTGGCCCGGCTCGCCAAGGACCCGAACCGTTTCCTGGCCACCATCCAGATCGGCATCACCCTCGCCGGCTTCCTGGCCTCCGCCGCGGCGGCCGTCTCGCTGGCCAAGCCCCTCGTGCCGCTGCTCGGGGTGTTCGGCGGTGCCGCCGAGACGGTGGCGATCGTGGCGGTCACCCTCGCGCTGACCTTCGTCACCCTGGTCTTCGGCGAGCTGGCGCCCAAGCGGATCGCCATGCAGTCCGCCGAGCGGTGGGCGCTGCTGGTGGCCCGCCCACTCGACCTGCTGGCCTCCTTCACCCGCCCGGCCGTCTGGGCCCTGGGCGCCACCAGCGACCTGGTGGTCCGCCTGGTCGGGCTCAACCCCAAGCACGAGCCGGAGGAGATCGGCCCGGACGAGCTGCGGGACATCGTCGCCGGCAACCACGGCTTCACCAAGGAGCAGCGCACCATCATCGCCGGCGCGGTGGAGATCGCGGATCGGCGGTTGCGGGCTGTCCTCGTACCCCGGTTGCAGGTCTTCACGCTCGACAGCGGGACCACCGCGGAGGCCGCGCGGCTCGTGCTGGCCGCCACCGGGCACTCCCGGGCGCCGGTCGTGCGGCACGGCGGCCTGGACGACACGGCTGGCGTGATCCACCTGCGCGACCTGGTGGGAGTGCCCGACGACCGTCCGGTCGACGAGATCGCCCGGCCCCCCATGCTGCTGCCCGACTCGCTGCCCGTCGTGGACGCGCTGCGTCAGTTCAAGGCCGAACGTCAGCACATCGCGCTGGTCGTGGACGAGCGCGGCGCCGTCGACGGGATCGTGACGCTGGAGGACATCCTGGAGGAGATCGTCGGAGAGATCTACGACGAGACCGACCGGGACGTGAACTCGGTGCGCCGTGATCCCGACGGCGCGCTGCTGCTGCCGGGCACCTTCCCGGTGCACGACCTGACGGACATCGGCGTCGAGCTGCCGTCGCGGCCCGCCGGCGACTACACCACCGTCGCCGGGCTGGTACTGGCCCGACTCGGGCACATCCCCACCGTCGCCGGGGAGGACGTCACCCTGGACGGCTGGGTGCTGATGGTGGCGGGCATCGACCACCGGGCGATCACCGAGGTACGGCTCAGCCGCGTACCCGAGGACACCGACGCCGAGCAGACCGCGGAGCCGGTGCTGGACGAGGCCCGGAGCTGAGCCTGAGCCGCCCGGGTGCCGCCGCTCAGTCGCGTGAGAGGTTCTGCAGCCGCACCTGACCCCGCGCGACCAGCCGATCGTCGGCATCGGTGATCTCCACCTGCCACAGCTGCTGGCTGCGGCCCCGGTGCACCGGGGTGCCGACGGCGGTCAGCTCCCCGTCCCGGACGGCCCGCAGGAAGTCGGTCTGGTTCGACACACCGACCACGGTGCCCCGGTCGGCCAGCCAGAGGCCGCCGCCCACGCTCGCCGCGGTCTCCACGACCGAGCAGTACACCCCGCCGTGCAGGATGCCGTACGGCTGGTGCAGCTCCGGTCGAACGTGCCAGCTGATGACCACCCGGTCGGCGGACGCCTCCTTGAACGTCAGGCCGAGCAGGGCGACGAGACCACCCGTCAGGTCCGGCATCTCCACGGCACACCCCTCCTCGATCAACTTGGCGCAAGCCTAACCGTGGCGGGTTGCGGCAAACCCGGTACGGGTCGGTGCCGGCGATGGGGGAGAATCGGTGACTGTGACCGACAGCAGCCCTCCGCCGCCCGGGCGGGACTCCCTCACCGACGACCTGCTCTGGCGTGGCCTGATACAGGACTCGACCGGCCTCGACGAGCTGCGCGAGCTGCTCGACGGTGGGAAGTCCGCCACGTACTACGTGGGTTTCGACCCCACCGCCCCGAGCCTGCACGTCGGCAACCTCATGCAGGTCACCACGGCCCGCCGGCTGCAACTCGCCGGCCACCGCCCGTTGCTGCTGGTCGGCGGGGCGACCGGGCAGATCGGTGACCCGAAGGAGAGCGCCGAGCGGACCCTCAACCCGCCCGAGGTGATCGCCAGCTGGGTCGAGCGCATCCGCGAACAGCTCGCGCCCTTCGTGTCGTACACGGGGGAGAACGCGGCCCAGTTGGTCAACAACCTGGACTGGACCGGCGAGATGTCGATCGTCGAGTTCCTGCGCGACGTGGGCAAGCACTTCCCGGTCAACAAGATGCTCGCGCGGGA
The DNA here is from genome assembly GCF_039871815.1 of Micromonospora sp. B9E7. Classification (NCBI taxonomy): domain Bacteria; kingdom Bacillati; phylum Actinomycetota; class Actinomycetes; order Micromonosporales; family Micromonosporaceae; genus Micromonospora; species Micromonospora sp. B9E7. The sequence goes on along the minus strand of NZ_JBDPLX010000011.1, from coordinate 1,398 downwards.
GGTGGTCCGGGCCCGGCTGGAGACCGGCATCAGCTTCACCGAGTTCAGCTACCAGCTGCTCCAGGCCAACGACTTCTTCGAGCTGCACCGCCGGCACGGGTGTCAGCTCCAGTTCGGTGGCTCCGACCAGTGGGGCAACATCACCGCCGGCGTCGACTACGTACGCCGACGGGGCGCGGGGCCGGTGCAGGCGTTCACCACGCCCCTGGTCGCCAAAGCCGACGGCACGAAGTTCGGCAAGAGCGAGGGCGGCGCCGTCTGGCTCGACCCGACGCTGACCAGCCCGTACGCGTTCTACCAGTTCTGGCTCAACGTCGAGGACCAGGAGGTGGACCGCTACCTGCGGTACTTCAGCTTCCGGAGCCGCGACGAGTTGGAGGAGCTGGCGAAGGCGACCGCCGAGCGGCCGGCGGCCCGCCTGGCGCAGCGGGCGCTCGCCGAGGAGCTGACCAGCCTTGTGCACGGGCCGGAGGAGACGCGGCAGGCCATCTCGGCCAGTCAGGCGCTCTTCGGGCGCGGATCGCTGGACGACCTGGCCCCGGAGACGCTGCGCGCGGCGCTGACCGAGGCCGGCCTGGTGCGACTCTCCGGCGACCTGCCGGACGTGGCTGGTCTGTTGCGGGATTCCGGGCTCGTTGGTGGCCTCAAGGAGGCCCGGCGGGTGATCGCCGAGGGTGGCGCCTACGTGAACAACAACCGGGTGACCGAGGTGGACGCCGAGGTGTCGCCGGCCGACCTGCTGCACGGGCGTTACCTGGTCCTGCGCCGTGGCAAACGCTCGTTCGCGGGCGTTGAGCTGGGCGAATAGCCGGCTGTCGACGATGTGACGGGGGACGCGTCCGGCGGATTTGACGATTATCCCGCCGGACGCGTAACTTTCTCTCTGCCAGCGCGGAACGGGGCAAACGGGACGAAAGTCCTGGGGCCGCGAAACGAGCTGGCAACCGGGTCAGACGGGGGTTCGCTCCTGTGGGACACGGCCGGGCGGAGCTCGCCGGATTGGCCGCGAGGCGGATTTGGTGCGGCGAAGCCGACCGGGTAAGGTTTGCGACCGGCAGGGCACCGGGCGAGCTTGCGGGACACCGCAGCGGCCGGCCTGTCAAATCCGTGACGAGAGCGGCGAAAGCCGGTCGAGACATGGTGCCCGCACTACTGGAAAAAGCACGACGAACCGCGAAACACCGGTTTGACACGGCGGAAACCAGCGGGTAACGTAGTAAAAGTGCCTGGCGCTGAAAGCGCTAGGGACGCAGAGCGGTAAAGCCCCGGTTGGGGTTCCACTGAGGTGGGGCTTCTGGTCGGTGTGTGGTTGTTCTTTGAGAACTCAACAGGGTGCTTGTAAAGCCAGTGCCAATTATGATTTATACCCCGGACTGGTCAGTTTTTGCTGGCTGGTTG